>CALKYL010000323.1 GCA_938003515.1 uncultured bacterium | reverse complement strand
CAGGATCACGAGCAGCCGGACCTGCTTGAAACCGCCGGCCGTCGAGCCCGAGCAGCCGCCGACGAACATCGCGGCGAACAGCGCGATGGTCGCGGTCGCGGGCCAGGCCTGGAAGTCCGCGGTCGCGTATCCCGTCGAGGTCAAGACGCTGACGCCGTTGAAGGCGGCCTGGCGCAGCGCGTCCCCGAACGGCAGCCCGGCTCGCATGAGCGCCACGCAGCACACCGCGACAAGCGCGACCCCGGACGCGACGTAGATGCGGAACTCGCCGGAGCGCACCAGCTTGCCGACGCAGCGCCAGCCCGTCCGGCAGTGCGTGGCGACGACGGCGAGGCTCGCGCCGGCGAGGAACATGAACGCGATCAGCACCAGCTCGCCGCCGAGGCTGTCGAACTCGGCGAGCGAGGCGCGCGTCGAGTAGCCGCCGGTCGCCATCGTCGTGAACGCGTGGCAGACGCCGTCGAACCAGCCGAAGCCGCCGACGACGACCAGCAGCACGGTGCACAGCGCGGTCATCGCGACGTAGATCGTCGCGACGTAGCGCGCCTTCTCGACGGCGCGCGGCTGGTAGGTGTCGGTGCCGATGCCGACCGACTCGGACGACAAGAGGTTCTTGCCCGTGACGCCCATCGCCGGCAGCAGCGCGACGAACAGCAGCACGATGCCGATGCCGCCGATCCACTGCAGCAGCGCCCGCCACAGCAAGAGGCTCGCCGGCACGTCCTCGATCGCCGGCTGGCCGCCGCTGCCGAGCACCGTCGCGCCGCAGGTCGTCAGGCCGCTGACCGCCTCGAACCAGGCGTCGCTCGCCGCCGGCAGCAGCCCCGAGACCCAGAACGGGATCGCGCCGAGCAGGCCGGCGAGGAACCACGCCAGCCCGGCGACCGCGATGGTCTCCTTGCGGTAGGCCTGGTCGCGGCTGCGCCTCCCGACGGCCCACAGCGCGGCGGCCGTGGCGGCCCCGACGGCGATGCTGACGCCGAAGCCGGTGATCGGAACCAGCGCCGTGCCGTGGACCTCCGTCAGCGAGGCGAGCAGCGCGGGCACCTGCGCCAGCGTGAAGATGGCGGCGAAGCCGGCCATCAGCCGCGCGACCTGGAGGAGGTTCATGCTGGGGTCGCCTGGGTTCGTCGGCCGCCCGCGCGGCGCGGGCGATGGTCGCGCGCGGCCGGCGCTGCAGCAAGCGCGCGGGTCGCTACGTTGCGCCGAATCGAGACCGCGCCGGCCCGCCGGTGGCAGCGGTGGCATGCGGACTTGGCGAGAACTTGACGGCGGCCGGAGTGCAAACGGCCCCATTTCAGGGCTAGATGCGGATGGTATAGTCCTCCGCCCACACCCGGGAGCCCTCGCCTCGATGAAGATCACCCTGATCCACCCGCCGGTCTACATCAACAAGAACGGCCTGACCGCCCTGCGACCGAGCCTGCCGCTGGGGCTGGCCTACATCGCCGCGGTGCTGCGCGACGACGGCCACGACGTCGGTGTCGTCGACGCGCTCGGCGAAGCCCCCGAGCAGATGATCCCGGACGGCGACATCTGGCGACTCGGCCTGACGCCCGAGGAGATCATCGAGCGCATCCCGGACGACACGCAGGCGATCGGCGTCACCAGCATGTGGAGCTACTCGTGGCCGATCGTGCGCGAGCTGCTGCGCAAGCTGAAGGCCGCGTATCCCGACGTGCCGCTCGTGTGTGGCGGGGAGCACTTCACGGCCGTGCCGGAGCTGTCGATGGAGCAGGCGCCGATCGACTACCTCGTGCTCGGCGAGGGCGAGGAGACCGCCGTCGCGCTGTTCCGCGCGCTCGAACTCGGCCTCGATCACGCGGTGATCCCCGGCATCGCGTTCCGGAAGGGCGACGGCGCGATCCAGAAGAACCCGCGGCGCGACCGCATCAAGAACGTCGACGAGATCCCGTGGCCGGCCTGGGAGTACTTCGACATCGAGGCCTACTCGTCGAACCGGCTCGTCAGCGGCATCTACTACGGCAAGACGGTGCCGATCCTCGCGACGCGTGGCTGCCCGTACCAGTGCACCTACTGCAGCTCGCCGAACATGTGGACGACGCGTTGGTACGCGCGCTCGCCGAAGGACGTGCTCGACGAGATCGAGGCGTACCACCGCCGCTACGGCGCGACCAACTTCCCGTTCCAGGACCTGACGGCGATCCTCAAGCGCGACTGGGTCGTCGAATTCTGCAAGGAGGTGGAGCAGCGCGGGCTGAAGATCACGTGGCAGCTGCCGGCCGGCACGCGCAGCGAGATCATCGACGAAGAGGTCGCCGAGCTGCTCGTGCGCAGCGGCTGCCGCTCGCTCAACTTCGCGCCCGAGTCGGGCAGCGAGCGCACGCGCAAGCACATGAAGAAGATGCTGACCGACGAGAAGCTGTTCCGCGCGGTGCGGGCGTCGGTCAAGGCGGGGCTCAACGTCGGCGCCTTCTTCGTGCTCGCCTATCCGACGGACGAGAAGGAGGACATGCGCGCCACGGTCAAGCTCGCCGCCAGGCTGGGGCGCGCCGGCATCGACGACGTGTCGGCCGGCTTCTTCTTCCCGCTGCCCAGCACCGAGATCACGCGCCAGCTCGAACAGGAGGGCAAGGTCACGTACGACGACGCCTTCCTGAAGCTGCCGATCTACGTGCACAACAAGTTCCTCAGCGAGGACCGCAAGTACAACGACCACTTCACCGCGCGGCAGCTGACGCGCTGGAAGTACCGCACCGTCGCCGCCTTCTACCTCAACAGCTTCCTGTTCCGTCCCGGGCGCGTGTTCCGCATCCTGTGGAACTTCGTGCGCGGCAAGGAGACGTCCAAGATGGAGTCGTTCCTGCAGGAGACGCTGCGCAAGTTCCGGCTGCGCAAGAAGCCGAAGGCGAAGGGCCGGACCGCGCGGCCGGCGGCCGACGGGCGCGCGCCGGCGGTCACCAAGTCCTGACCCGGCGCGGCGCGCCCGGGCGTTGCGGGCGGGGCCGGGCGCGG
>CALKYL010000322.1 GCA_938003515.1 uncultured bacterium | reverse complement strand
GAGTCGCGCCTCCGGCGCGACACATGGCGACGCGACCTTCTCGGATCGTCCGCGGATCGGGCCGGAGCAGCAAGCGGCGCACGCACCGGCGCACGGTCTGCGACGGCCGACGGCTCGGAGGGGCGCGTGACCGAGATCCCGACCAACTACCTCGATCCGCACGTGCTCGACAAGGTCGCGCGGCTCGAGCTGCGCGCGCGGCTGGTCGTCGAGGGCTTCGTGACCGGGATGCACAAGTCGCCCTACCGCGGCTTCTCCGTCGAGTTCGCGCAGCACCGCGAATACGTGCCGGGCGACGACCTGCGGCACCTCGACTGGAAGATCTTCGGGAAGGCCGACCGCTTCGTCATCAAGCAGTACGAAGAGGAGACCAACCTCCGCGCGCACCTGTTCCTCGACCAGTCCCAGTCGATGAACTACGGCCACGACGGCGGCATGTCGAAGTTCGACTACGCCGCGACCGCCTGCGCGTCGCTCGCGTTCCTGATCCAGCAGCAGGCGGACGCCGTCGGCCTGACGCTGTTCGACGAGAAGGTCGCGCGGCAGGTCCCGCCGTCGAACACGCGGCAGAGCCTCGGCAACCTGTTCCAGGCGCTCGAGCAGGCGAAGGCGCGCGAGCAGAAGACGAAGATCGGCGCCGTGCTGCACGAGCTCGCCGGCAAGCTGAAGCAGCGCGGCATGGTGCTGATCTTCAGCGACCTGTTCGACGAGCCGAAGGAGGTCCTGCAGGGCCTGCGCGAGATCCGCAGCCGCGGCCACGACATCGTCGTCTTCCACGCGCTCGACCGCGACGAGGTCCAGTTCCCGTTCGAACGCATGACGCTGTTCGAGGGGCTCGAGGAGCTGCCCGAGCTGTTGTGCGATCCGCGCTCGCTGCGCGACGCCTACCTCGCCGAGATCGAGGGCTTCGCCGAAGAGATCCGGCGCGGCTGCCTGGCGCAGCGCATCGACTACGTCCGGGTCGTCACCGACAACCCGCTCGACGTCGTGCTGACGTCCTATCTGAGCGCGCGCGCCGCGCGCGCGAAGCGCAAGAAGTGAGGGCGCGCCGTACGTGCAGTTCCTGAACCCAGCCCTGCTGGCCGGCGCGCTGTTGTTCGCCGTGCCGCTGATCATCCACCTGCTCAACCGGCAGCGGCACAAGCGGCGGCCCTGGGCGGCGATGGACTTCCTGTTGCGCGCCTACCAGAAGCAGCGCAACCGGCTGCGCAACGAGAACCTGCTGCTGCTGCTGCTGCGCTGCCTGGTGCCGATCGTGCTGGCGCTGGCCATCGCGCGACCGCTGTTGCAGCAGGTCGCCGGGCTGTTGTCCGGCGCCGGCGTCGTGCACCACGTGCTGGTGCTCGACGGCAGCTACAGCATGGGTCTGCGCCTCGACGGGGCACCCACCCCGTTCGAGCGCGCGCGCACGCTGGTCGGCCGCCTGCTCGACCGGTTCGAGCAGAACCCCAACCGCAACGACAAGGTGACGCTGGTGTTCGCCGGCGTGCGACCGCGGTTCGTCGTGCGCCAGGACCTCGACCTCGCGACGGTCCGGGCGGGCTGGCTGCAGCTGCAGAAGCCCGACGACGCGGCCGGCGACCTGACCGAGGCGCTGACGCAGGTCGCCGACGCGCTCGAGGAGGCGGACGACGCGCTGGCGCAGGTCTACGTGCTGACCGACCTGCAGGCGACCGCGCTCGGCGACAGCCTCGCCGAGTCCGGCGGGGAGCAGCGCCCGGAGCTCGCCGACACGCTGCGCGACGTGGTCGAGCGGATCGCGAGCCGCGAGGCCGCGCAGATCCACTGGATCGACGTCGGCCCGATGGCCGGCGGCGGCCTGGGCGGCGCGGTCGACAACGTGCAGATCACCGACCTGCGCCTCACCGAGCCGGCGGCCGTGCAGAAGGCGCCGGCGGAGGTCGTCGCGACGCTGCGCAACCTCGGCGAGACGACCGCGACGTGCGAGGTCACCCTCGACATCGACGGCGGCGAGCCGATGCGCAAGATCGTCGAGGTGCCGGCCGGGGCCGAGGGCGAGGCCGACTTCCAGCTGACGTTCCGCACCGCCGGCCGCCACCGGGTGCGCGCGGCGCTGGTGCAGGACGCGCTGGCCGCCGACGACGAGCGCTTCCTCGCAGTCGAGGTGCGCGACCGCATCCGCATCCTGCTCGTCGACGGCAAGGCCGGCGGGGATCCGCTGAAGAGCTACGCCTACCTGTGGCGCGCGATGCTCGACCCCGACCCGAGCGCGCTGCCGACGTTCGCCGTCGAGGTCGTCGACATCGTCACGCTGCTGGGCGGCCAGTGCACGCCCAAGGACCACGACGTCGTGGTGCTGGCCGACGTCGAGCGGCTCAACGACCGCGCGGCGTCCGCGATCGCCGACGCGCTGCGGGCCGGCAGCGGGCTGTGCTGCCAGTTCGGCCCGCGCACCGAGATCGAGAGCTACAACCTGCACCTGCACCGGGCCGGCGAGGGCCCGATGCCGTTCCGGCTGCTGCCGCCGCTCGGCGGCGCGCCGGGCAGCGCGGTGCTGCGCGCGCCGAGCATCGCGGCCGAGGGCCACCCGCTGCTGCGCGAGTTCGAAGAGGACGTCTACCGCGAGATCCTGCAGGCGATCCCGGTGTGGCGGTGGCACGGCGTGGCGCCGGAGTCGCTGCACGAGGACGCCGTCACGGTGCTGCGCGTCACCGACGCCGACCAGACGCCGCTCGCCGTCGCGAGGCCGTTCGGCGAAGGCCACGCGGTGTTCCTGACCTCGCCGATCGGCTCGGAATACGACGCCGACCGCTGGAACCGCCTCGACGACCCGCTGGTCGCGTTCCCGCTGCTGCACGGCCTCGTCAAGTGGCTCGCGCTGCCGGCGACCGACCCGTTCGCGGCGACGGTCGGCAGCGCGCTGTCGTGCTCGCTGCCCGCCCGCCCCGCCGACATCGAGATGCGGCGGCCGGAGCGGGACGGCCGGCCGGCGGCGCCGGTCGCCGAGAACGCGCGCGCGCTGCCCGGTGGGCGCTTCGCGCTGCCGCCGTTCCCGGACACCGTGTTCGCCGGGTTCTACGTCTGCGACCTGGTGCTCGACCGCGAAGCGGGCAAGGAGCCCCTGACGCTGCCGTTCGCGGTCAACGTCGATCCCGAGGAGGGCCGCCTGCGCTACCCCGCCCACGCGGAGGCCGCCGCGGCGCTCGGCGTCGAACGCGTGCTCGACGCGCTGCCGGCCGTGCGCGACGCCGAGGACTCCCCCGACCGCAGCGACCTCGGCCCGTCGCTGCTGCTGATGACCCTGCTCCTCGTGCTCGGCGAGGCGGCGCTCGCGCGCCACGTCGCCGCGCGGCGGAGCTGAACGACTTCGATGCCGACCACGATCCAGGACACGCTGCCGCAGGGGCCCGCCGAGACGAGCACCTACGTCGAGGAGACGTTCCGCTTCCTGTCCGCGCCGCCGCTGTGGGTCGTGGCGCTGATCGTCTTGCCCGGCAGCGCCGTCTTCGCGTGGTGGTCCTACAGCGGGCTGACGCGGCTCGAACGGCCGACGCGCGTGGCGCTGTCGGCGCTGCGCTGGCTCGCGATCCTGATCTGCTGCGTGCTGCTGTTCCAGCCGGCGTTCGAGATCACGACCTACCGCAAGAGCCGCAACCAGGTGCACGTGCTCGTCGACGACTCGGCGAGCATGGCGCGCAAGGACCGCTACCCCGAAGCCGAGCAGCAGGACCCGCTGCGCCCGTGGGTCGGCGAGACAGAGCTCGGCCGCATCACGCGCGCCGAGCTGGTGCAGGACGTGCTCGAACACGAGCGCGGACTCCTGACGCAGCTGCGCGAGACGCACGACGTGCGGCTCTATCGCGTGGAGCGCAAGCCGACGCCGGTGCGCACCCTCGACGAGCTCAACGCCCGCGGCAACCGCACGTCGCTGGGCGACGCGCTCGATCTGCACCTGCAAAGCGCGACCGGGGCCAACCTCGACGCCGTGGTCCTGGTCAGCGACGGCCGCAACAACGCGGGCCTCGACCCGGTCGAGGTCGCGCGCAACTACGGCCTGCGCGGCATCGCGCTGCACACGATCGGCGTCGGCGACCCCGAGCCGCCGCGCAACGCGTGGCTGGTCGGACCGCCGGGGCCGAAGGAAGCGCTGCGCGAGGAGCAGGTGTCGTTCGACGTGACGCTGCGCGCCGAAGGACTCGCGGGTGAGCGCGCGCAGGTGCAGCTGACGGGCTCGCGCGACGGCGGCCCGTTCCTGCCCCTGCCCGCCGCGAGCGACGTGCTGCCCGCCGACGGCGAGAGCACCAAGGTCCGCATCGTGCACGCCTTCCAGGAGGCCGGCGACTGGACGCTCAAGTTCACGCTGGCGCCGCTCGCGGAGGAGAGCCAGCTCGACGACAACGAGGACACGCGCTTCCTGCGCGTCGAGGACGAGCGCATCCGCGTGCTCTACGTCGAGGACCTGCCGCGGTGGGAGTACCGCTACGTCAAGAACGCGCTGAAGCGCGTCGACCCGTCGATCCAGATGCAGGCGGTGCTGTTCGACGCGAGCCCCCGCTTCGAGCAGGAGCACTCGCAGGAGCTGCCGCCGCTGCGCGACGTGCCGCGCACCGAGAAGGAGCTGTTCGCCTACCACGTCGTGCTGCTCGGCGACGTGCCCCCCGAACGCATCGCGCCGAGCGAGGAGGGCCGCCGCAACTGGCTCGAGATGCTCGTGCGCTTCGTCGAGTTCGGCGGCGGCGTCGGGTTCCTGTTCGGCGACGCGGCGATGCCCGAGCGCTACCGCAACACGCCGGTGCAGGACCTGCTGCCGGTCGTGCTCGAGGATCCGGGCTGGCTCGCGAACAACGCGCCCGCGCGCGCGACGTCGTTCCGGCCCGTGCTCGAGAACCCGCTGAACCCGCACGAGATCCTGCTGCTGCAGCGCGACCCGGCGTTCAACCGCAGGCTGTGGGAGCAGGGACTGCCGGGCTTCTTCGTCTACTACCCGGTGCAGCGGGCGAAGCCGGGCGCCAGCGTCCTGCTGCGGCACCCGACCGACCAGAACGCCTACGGCCTGCGTCCGATCGCCGTCACGGCGCCCTTCCCGCGCGGCACCACGTTCTTCCTCGCGACCGACGAGACGTGGCGGTGGCGCGACCCGTACGCCGAGCTCTACATGGACGCGTTCTGGCGCAACGTCGTGCGCCACCTCGCCCGCGGCCGGCTCGAGCGCCGCAACGACCTCCTCGAGCTGACGGTCGACAAGACGCTGTGCGAGACCGGCGACCGCGTACGCGTGCAGCTGCGCGTCTACGACGTCGAGCTGCAGCCCGCGGTCGCCGACGAGCAGCCGGTGTTCCTGCGCGACGCCGAGGGGGACGCGCAGCGACGCCTGTTGCGCCCGGTGCCCGGCGAACCCGGGCTCTACCAGGCGAGCTTCACGATGCCCGAGCCGGGCGCGTTCAGCTTCCTCGTGTTCGCCAACCAGAACCCGGCCGACACCGTGCTGGCGCGCGAGGACGTGCTCGTGCGCATCCCGGACCAGGAGCTCGCGGACTCGAGCCAGGACGCGGACACCCTGCGTCGCATCGCCGAGGCCAGCCACGGCGTCGACAACAGCGGCCGCTACGTCTTCCTCGGCGACGCCGCCGGGCTCGTCGCCGACTTCGCCGCGCGGAAGTCGTACGAGACCCGGGAGGACACCCGCACCCGGCAGGTCTGGGACACCGTCTGGTCGCTGCTGCTGCTGCTCTCCGTGCTCGGCGCCGAGTGGCTGCTGCGCAAGCGCGCGAGGCTGATCTGAGCGGGGACGCACACGAAACGGAGCCGATACGACCTGGAGAACGTGGTTTGGGCGACCTAGCGAACGGGATCATGGCAGCAGCGACGAACGCGAGGCCGCGCACCGGCCGGCTCCTTGCCGCGCTGTGCGCGGGCGCGCTCGCGGCGGCGACGGCGGGCGCGCAGCGGCTGCCGCGGCGGTCGATGCCGACGCCGATCGACTTCGCGACCAGCCAGAACGACAACCTGTTCTCGCTGGTCCGGTCCCAGGACGACATCCACGAACTCGAGACGGCGCTCGCCGAGCTCGCGAGCGGCGAGGCGGACGCCGCCGTGCGCCGCCTGCACGAGCTCCTGCGCGTCGACGCCGACGGCGTCGTGCCGGTCGCGCCCGGGCGCTTCGTCGGCACCCGCACCGCCGTCGTCACCGTGCTCGCCAACCTGTCGCCGAAAGCGCGCGAGGCCTACGAGGCGCTCGCCGGACGCGAGGCCGGCGACCTGTTGCAGCGGCCGCTGGCCGCGCTGTCGCCGCGCCAGCTGCTGCAGGTCGCGGAGCGCTTCCCGACCGCGGACAAGGGGCTGGCCGCGCGGCTCCGGCTCGGCGACCTCGCGCTGGAGCGCGGCGACGGGCTCGCCGCCGCCGAGCACTACCGGGCGGCCCTCGACGCGACCGCGATCGCCAGCGCC
>CALKYL010000321.1 GCA_938003515.1 uncultured bacterium | reverse complement strand
CCGCGCCCAGGCCTGGGCGGCGGCCCAGCTCGGCCTGGGTGCGACGGTGAGCGTGCGCGCCGGGCTCGAGCCGGGCATCGGCGGCCTCGCCGCAGCGCCGGGGCCGCTGGTCGCGCCCCTGCCGACCCCGTTCGGCGAGCTCCGCCTCGACCCCTCGACGGCGCTCGTGCTGCAGGTCGGGGTCGTCGGCGCCGAACGCCGCGTCGACGCGACCATCGCGGTACCCGCCGACCCGACGCTCGTCGGCGCCGTCGTCTCGCTGCAGGCCTTCGGGGCCGAGCCCGCGCAGCCGCTCTCGCTCGGCGGCGCCAGGGCGCTGGTCGTCGTGCCGTGACCGCAGGGTCCGCCGCACCCACGCGGCAGCAGCCGGGGTTCCCCGCGAACGGGTCGGGGCTCGGGCACAAGCTCTCTGCGGTTGACTCGCGCTGCGTCAGCGCCCTCCGCTGAGACAGCTGGCGAACGCGTCCCGTTCTACGTCGTCGAGCGGCAGCAGCAGGGCTTCCGCCCGGCGCTCGACGTCGCGCCGGTCGTGGAACAGCCTGCGAATCGTGCCGTCGAAGCTCGACACGTCCACGTAGCGCTCGCCAGGTGGCATCCACGCGTCGACCAGCTGCGGCTGGTCGCCTGCGAGCGCCGCACGGGTGGGCCGACCTGCTGTGGCGGGCTGCTCCGCGGCGGTGGGGAGAACCGCTAATTC
This sequence comes from uncultured bacterium, assembly GCA_938003515.1. The sequence goes on along the minus strand of CALKYL010000321.1, from coordinate 6,773 downwards.
GGCCCGATCGACGCGCGGAACTCGACCTTCTGCAGCCGATCCAGCTCGGCGTAGCTGCGCAGGCGGCGCAGGGACCCTTCCGTGACCTGATGGCCGCGCGAGACGATCAGGTTGTCGTCGCGGCTGCGAACGTCCTCCTGCAGCACCATGCCGACACGGATCTGCGTCACCGGAACGACGCGGGTCGTCATCTCACCCAGCGCGCTCCCGGCGCTCGAGAGCGCGGCCAGCACACCCTTGTCGTACTTGTCCGGCTCCTTGCGAAGCGCCGCCATGGCCTGCGCGCCGGTGGCACCGAGAGCGATCAGCTCGTCGTAGGCCAATGCCGCGGCGAGCATGCGCGCGCCGAGCGTGACGACGCGATCGGTCGACCGCGCCGTGCCGTGCTGGTGGCGCACGATCTCGGCGACCGTGTTCAGTCGCGGGATCTTCTGCAGCAGGTCGCCGGCGACGCTGGGGTGCCGGTCCAGGACCGCCGCCTGCTCGGGCGACAGCTCCGCGCCGGCGAACGCGCGGTCCAGGACGTCGTCCGGCACGGCGACGAAGCCGATCTGCGACAGCATCGCGGCGGTCTCGTACTGCCAGCCGTCGGCGAGTCGCAGGTGCGCCACGACGTGGCGGACCAGCGCGCAGATCCTGCTCGCCTTGCCGAACGCCTCCGGATTGGCGAGCGCGAGCACGTCCGCGAGCACCTGCACGGCCCCGCGCACCGTCTGCTCGAGCAGATCGCGCTCCGCGCTGCGCAGGCGGTACTGCTCGAGCGCCGCGTCGAGCCCTGTGCGGAAGGACTCCGGATCGCACGGCTTGCTCAGGAAGCGGAAGATGTGCCCCCGGTTGACCGCGTCGATGGCGGTGCGCAGATCCGCCTGGCCGGTGAGCATCACCCGCACGATGTCCGGATCGTGTTCCCGGACCCGGGCCAGCAGCTGCGTGCCGTTCAGGCCGGGCATCTGGTAGTCCGTCACGACGACGGCGAACGGTCCGTCGTCGATCACCTTCTGCATCGCCGCTTCCGCGCCGCAAGCCGTGACCAGCGCGTACTTCTGACGGTGCTGGCGGCTCAATCCGTCGAGGACCGCCTGCTCGTCGTCGACGAGCAGGACACGCTCGTTGCTGTTCTTGCTCATGCTCACCTCCTGCTCGCTGCTCCTGGTCTCCGCTCGTCCGTGTGTCGGTCGGGGTCGGCCTGTTCACGCAGGCGTTGCCGCCACTCGTCGAGCCGCGGCGCGACGCCGACGACGGCGAGGTATCCCTCGTCCAGCGCGATCGCCGTGCGCGGGCGACCCGCGGCCTCGGCGACCAGCGCGCAGGCGACGTGGACCGCGCCGAGCACCCCGAACGTCGTGCTGCCGGAGCGCGACGGATGGTTCTGGTGGGCGACGGCCTCGATGACCGGATACGGCAGTCCCCAGAGGCCCAGCACGTAGGCGCCGATCTCCGCGTGGCCGACGCCGAGCACCTCTCGCTCCGCGACGTGGAACGGTCGGGTCGAGCCCCCGCCTGAGTCGAGCACGCGCTGCATCGATGCGGGCATGTGCGTGGCGCACACCAGCTTGCCGATGCCGTGCATCATGCCGGCCAGGAACGCGTACTCCTGCTCCGCCGTGACGGTCACCAGGGTCCGCGCGAGTCGCGCGGTCTGCATGGCGTGGTCCTGTTCCTCCGCGATCGACAGACCAGCGGGCAGTTCGCGCCCCGCGAACTGCCGGAAGGCGCCGCAGCTGAGCACGAGGTCGCGGATCGTGTTGACGCCGAGGAACGACGCTGCCTGCCGCACGTCACTGACGACGCGCCGCAGTCCGAAGTAGCTCGAGTTGACGAGCTGCAGCAGCTTCGTCGCGATCGCGATGTCCTGCTCGACGATGTCGGCGACCTCGGCGAGCCCGACGTCCTCCCGGCCGAGCGCCGCCGTCAGCTGCCGATAGACATCGGGCAGGGGCGGCAGCTCGCTGACCGAGCCGAGCACGTCACGCAGTTGCGGTGACTGCAGCATGTCCTGCAGACGGCAGCAGCGATCGACCGCGGCGCGCAGCAGCTCGGGGTCGCACGGTTTGGACAGGAACTGGTGCGATACCGACACGCTGCGCATCGCGGTCTCCATGTCCGACTGCCCCGACAGCACGAAGCGCACGGCTGCGGGGTGCCGGTGCTGGACCTCGGCGAGCAGCTGCGCACCGTTCATGCCCGGCATGCGCATGTCGGTGACGACCACGTCGAACTGCTGGCTGTCCATCAGCGCGAGCGCATCCGCTCCCGACGTGACGAACGCAGTCTGCCATTCGTGGCGGCGGCCGTGCAGCATGCGGCGCAGGCCGTGCAGTACGTTGACCTCGTCGTCGACGAACAAGATGCGCTTCATCGGTGCCCTCCTCGTGCGCTGCCTTCGGAGCGGTCGGCCTGCACGCAGCCGCCCGCCGACTCCGCTTCTTCGAACACGAGCTGTCCGGCGAGTGACGTGTCGACGCCTGCCGCGCGGGCGGGTCGAGCCGACCCGGCGAGGCGCTCGTTGCCGCTGGCAGGGTCGGCGGTCCGATGCGCCTGCGGGATCCGTCGGCGCGGGTCGAGCCCGGCGAGCCGGGCGGCGGCGGCATCGACGATCAGCGGGCGTCGCACGCCATCTCCTCGGCGACCGCCTCGCGCGCCAGCGGCAGCGTGATGACGAAGGTCGTGCCGACGCCGTTCTCGGTCTCGAAGCGGATCGAGCCGCCGTGCTGCTGCACGACGATGTTGCGCGCGATCGCGAGGCCTTGCCCGGTTCCCTTGCCGACCTCCTTCGTCGTGAAGAACGGCTCGAAGATCCGGTCCCGCGCGTGTTCCGGGATGCCGGTGCCGGTGTCGGCGATCCGGATCTCGACGGCGCCGTCGATGGCCCGGGTAGTGATGGTGATGCGTCCCTTGCCGTTCGCGCCGTCGCCGACGACGTCGGCGATCGCATGGGCGGCGTTGACGATCAGGTTCAGGAGGACCTGGTTGATCTCGCCGGGCAGGCACGGCACCGGCGGCAGGTCCGGGTCGAGCTGGGCGTCCATCTCGGCGACGTATTTCCACTCGTTCGTGGCGACGACGATCGTCGCTTCGATCGCGTGGTTGAGGTCGACGTTGGTCATGCCTTCGACGCCCGGGTGCGAGAACTCCTTCATCGAGAGCACGATCTTGCGCACGCGCTCGACACCGTGCAGGGACTGCGAGATCGCCGCGGGCACCTCGGCGACGAGGTAGTCGAGGTCGACCCCGGCGACGGCGGAGACGATCGGGTCGGGTGCCGGATCGCTGCGGCGCACGCGCTCGGACAGCCCGGCGAGCAGCGGCGCAAGCTCCTGGAAGCTGGTGTCCAGGAAGCGGAGGTTGTCGCCGACGAACTGGATCGGCGTGTTGATCTCGTGTGCGATCCCGGCGGCGAGCTGGCCGACGGCCTCGAGCCGCCGTGCACCCTCGAGCTCGCGTTCCATCTGCAGCCGCGAGGACAGGTCACGGACGACCGCGACGAACGTCGGCGGGTCGACTCCCTGGACCTTCGTGACCACGATCTCGACCGGCACCGGGTCGCCCGTGCGGTGCTGCAGCACGAGTCGCTTGAGCGAACCGAGGCCGCCGCCGTCTTCGGCGGCGACGTAGTACGACACCAGATCGGCGTGCGCGGCGCGGGCGTGGTCGGGCAGCAGCATCGCGGAGCCGTGCCCGACGAGGTCGTGGCCCGTCGCCCGCACGGTGGAGGGGCTGGCACTGAGCACGCAGCCGTCGTCGCCGACGACGATGATCGAGTCCCCGGTCGATTGCAGGACCGCTTGGGAGAACTGCTCGGCCCGCTCGCGCTGTCGCATCGCGGCCTCGAGCGCCTGGCTGCGCGCGCCGACCTCCGCCTCGACGAGGTCGCGCTGGATCTCCAGACGGGCGCGCCGATTCGCGTTGGCGATCATGTCGCGTTGGCCGACGACGCAGGCGTGGATCAGGAAGACGTCTTCGAAGACGACCCAGGCCGTGTGTTCGAGCCAGCGCCACTCCGTCGTCGCGAGGGTCCCGAAGACCGATTGCGGCCACGTGACCTCACGGACGAAGTGATCGAGCGCGACGACGACCGACGCCGTCACGAGGACTCGCCAGTCGCGATAGAACGACAGGAAGGCCAGCGAGCCGAAGACGTGGAAGTGCGTCTCGATCCGGCCGCCGCAGAGATGGATCAGCAGCGCGCTGGTCAGGGCCTGGCCGATCGCGATCACGTGCCGGGTGAGCACGTGACCGGGCATCAGCAGCGCGAGCACGATGGGCAGTCCGGCGATCGCAGCGCCGAGCACGCGTGCCGCCCAGAGGTGCAGCTCGTCGGACGTGTCGCTGCCGGCCCAGGCCCACGAAGACACCCAGTGGGCGGCCGCGACGCCGGCGAGGTACTGGAACACCATCAGACCGGCGAACAGCCGGTCGGTGCGACGCGCCAGCACGTGGCGGTCGGTGGCCAGGATCTCCGCCGAGCGGCAGTCGACCTTCGCTGGGGTGCTCGTCACCGGGACTGCTCCGCGGGGGGGCGTTCGACGGCATCACACAGCGAGCACCCGAAGACCGGTGCCGACGGCGTGCGTGTACCCTTGCCGAGCACAAGGCCGACCACCGCGTCGCGCCCGGCGTTGTCACCCCGGTGACCGCGGCCCCCCGTGATGCCGCCGTGGAACAGGCGTCGGCCCTGTGCCGAGTAGAGAGCCACTGCCCCGGACGTGAAGGCGCCGAAGTGGCGCGCCTCGTGGCCGCCGGCGTCGGTCCGCACCTGGACGTCGGGCAGCTGCGCCGCTGTCGCTGCCACGTGCGGGTCCTCGCGCGCACCGGTGACCAGCACGTGGACGGCGACGCGGCCGTGGCACTTCGCCAGCAGCATGCCGAGTTCGTGCAGCGTTGCGTGCGTGCAGCGACACCTCGAATCGACGACGACGACCAGCGTCGGCCGTTCGGGGTCGTGATCCAGCGCGCTCGCCGGGGGCCAGGTGGCCGGCGGCGTGCCGGGTGTGCCCGGCGTGTTGACGTGACGCCAGAGTTCGGTGATGCCGGCGCCGACGGCGAACAACCAGGCGACCGCGGCGACGACGGCGAGGGTCGGGCAGGCAGTGCCGGCGCGAGGCGGGTCCAGGGCGGGTGCCGCGGGAGTCGGGCGGTTGTCGGCGTGCATCGCTCGCGTGCTTTCGGCAACCTCGCGCGAGCCGCACCACCCGTACAAGTGCCGGATCGCACGGCCATGCCTCGGGGCATTCCCCAGTCAGGCGCTCGGTTCGGCGGCGAAGAGCTCGGTGACGCAGTCGGGGCACAGCGTCTGTTCGACGCGTTCGGGGATCGTGTCGATCCACGCCGGCACCAGCGCCCACCCGCTCGCGCCGGGCCGAGCGACCCGGCGGCAGTTGCCGCACTGGCGCACCGCTCCGCGCCAGTCGCGGTAGCGGGTCTCGGGTGCCGGTTCGCGATCGACGCGACTGCCGTGTGCGCGCGTGCCGACGCACGTGTGGCGCATCAGCAGCATGCCGTCCGGTCCGGGCGAAACGGTCAGCAGGAACGTCCTCGCCTCCGCGCTCGTGGGACACTCGTAGCGGTGGTACCACGGTTGCTGGCGCACCTGGCACCGGGCCAGGCGCTCCATGTAGAAGTGGCGGAGCGGGCCGTGGAACGCTTCCACGATGGTCCGACCGATGCCCCAGCGACGGAGGAACGCCGAGCCGCCGCCGCGCTCGATCCAGCCGGCGTTGACCCACGCGATGCGCAGGTCGCGATCCACGACGCACGCCGGTTCCGGTGTGTCTTCCAGGTCGACGAGCGTGCAGCCGAACCGACGCAGACCGGCGGTGGCGAGCGGGTCGGTCCGTTCGTCGCCGGGCAGCGACGGCCCGTCTCCGCCGGACGGACGCACGCCCGGTCGCCACCGCTGTGCGGTCAGCCGGTCCCAGCGTTCGCGCAACAACTCGCGATGCGACAGGTCGCCCAACAGCGCGACGATCGAGTCGTGCCCGGTCTTGGCGAGCATGCTCCGGCGGTGGTCGTCGACGGTCCGTTTGCTGAGGTGCATCGCGCGCGCGACCGCCTTGCTGGGTGCTCCGCGCCGGAGCAGTTCGAGCACCTGCCGTTCGCGCTCCGAGAGGGTCCGAAGCACCGCGTCGAGGCGCTCGCGCTCGCGACGCAACGTCGCCAGCTCGCTGCGACGCGCGGCCGACCCGAGCACCGCCTGCGCGAGTTCGCCGAACCGGGTCGGCCAGCGGATCGAGCGCACGTGCGCATGCTCGCCGAGGTCCAGCACCGCCGCCGCCGTGTCGTCGCAGTAGACGAGCAGCAGCGAGGCCCCCGGGTCCGTCGCTGCCGCAGCCGCGACGAGTTCCGCCATCGCGGTGCGGTCGCCGGCGACGTGCACGGTGCAGTCCGGCCACTCCTCGCGCCAGGGACCGGAGCCGCACACCCACGTCGGCGCCGGCTCGATCGCGGCCGCCAGCGCGCGCAGCACCGGTGCCGCCGCGGAACCGCCCCAGAGTCCGAGGGTGACCGCAGCAGGCGCGTCGTTCAACCGAGGGCTCCGGACGCCGGAGGTCGGTCCGGAGATCGGTCCGCGAACCGGCACTGCCGGGCCGGCGGACGGGAGCACGTGCACGGCGCCGGTCGCCGCCTTCGGGCGAATCGGGCTCTTGTCCTGGGCATGCGCGCCGCGACCGCAAGACCCGTACCGCCTCGCGCGTCGGCGCCCCTGGCCGCCGGCCGACGGACCTCCGCGCTCGGACCACGCCCGGTCGTGGGGGCGCCGCGCCCGATCGTGG
>CALKYL010000320.1 GCA_938003515.1 uncultured bacterium | reverse complement strand
TCAGCGGACGTGAACAGCGGCTGCCGCAATTAAGACTTGCGCCCGAACTCTAAACGAAGGGGGTCGGCGGGCAAGGATCGATCCCGCAGCTTCTCGACGGGCGATCCGAACCCGTTGTCAGGAAGTCGCCTACGGCGATCGCCTGGCGGATCGCCAGGTCCAGTTGGGCACCGGCCGCGGGCGTACTGGTAATGGTACTGTGCTGCGAGGGTGCCGACGCCGTAACCGTTTTGCTCGAAGCATCTTGCGACTTGGTGGTTGCAGGTTCGAGTCCTGCAGGGCCTACATTGTCGCGCTGTTCGCCGCGCTCCGGCCCGGAGCGGCCCCGGCCGTACTGTCACGGGCTCGGCACCCGCCGCCATGTGCTGGCGGTGACGACGTTCCAGCACCTCGAGCAGCATCTGCGCGTCACCCGCCCGAGCGGCTCGATCACCAGGGTCACCTACGACGGCGACGGCACGCCGTTTCGCACACGTATTCCCGAGAGCGAGGCTCCGATGGCGACGGAACGGAGGGGTGGTGCGCTGTTCAGCGGAGGTGAATAGCGGCCACCTCTAATCAAGACTTTGGACCGTTTTCGAGGCGGCACTTCCGTGCGTCATCGCGCGTGCCGCAGCTCGATCGCCCTCCGCTGGCGTCCTGCAGCCGCTCGACCTCGGCGTTGCCCGAGGGCCGGTCGCCAAGGTCGGGATCGCGGCGATCCGATCAGCGAGCGACCACGGCGACCGGCTTCGACGGCTGCAGCCAGCGCCACGTCGGATCGAGGTCGAGTGCGACGCCCTGCAGGGGCAGGCCGATCGGCAGGCCCCGCAGCAGCACCTCGCTGCCGCCCTCCGCGTCGAGCAGACCGAGGAAGAGCGGGTGGCCGGACTGCAGGAAGCCGACCAGGTCCGGAAGCGTCGGGTCGAGGCCGAAGAACCAGCCGTTCGGGAACGCCCCGTGCGCGATCGTCAGTGCGGTGAAGTAGACGTCGCCGGGGATGCCGCGCTGGCGACGCACGTGCACGTCGCCCGGCAGAAGGCCGGGCAGGAGCCGCAGCGCGAAGGCGCCGGGCACGTCGGCGTGGCACGTGTCGACGCGGGTTCCGCGCATGTTGGCGTTGGTCGCGAAGTACTCGTGCTGCCCGAGACCGAACGCGCCGTCGGGGTGGGTCGTGTCGACGGCCTGCAGCAGGAGCTCGCCGTCGAGCCAGAACGTCAGCACGTCGCCGCGCGCCTCGAGGCGGAAACGGCGCCAGGCGGTGCCGGGCACGTACCGCGGCGCGGGCAGCAGGTCGGTCAGCACGCCGCCGTGCGCGCGCAGACAGCGCAGGCGGCCGTCGGCGCCGTCCCAGGTCAGCGCGTAGCACGCGCCTTGCCGTGACAGCGTGCCGTCGAACGCGCCCTGCGCGCGGTCGCGCACGAAGATGCCGATGCGTTCGAAGCCGTTCGCCGAGAGCCACGGCCGGTGCTCGCACAACAGGTCCGCCTGGATCGCGACGTCGCGCACGACGCCGGGTTCGATGCGCAGCGCGTCCGTTCCGCCCGCCGGGTCCATGACGCGCAGCGCCGTCGGGTCGCCGCTCGGCGGCGGGGGCGCGACCGCGACCGACACCGGCGCTACGAACGTCGGCAGCCAGCCGGCGCGTTCGGGGCCGCTCTGCGGGAACGTGTCGTGCAGCGGGAACGACTCGTTGCCGCCAGCCGGATAGCGCCAGGACGTGAACGGCCCTTCGTCGCCGAGCAGCGGGTGCAGCACCGGGTCGGACAGCACCGCGTCGACGGTCGTCGGCACGCCGTCGATCTCGACGCGGCGCGCGACGAGGCGCACGCCGTGGCTGTAGTCGACGTAGCTCGCGGTGTGCACCTTCGACAGCGGCTGGATCGGCACGCCGCTCGGGTAGTGCCAGCCGTAGATGACGACGCGGCCCGGCCAGCTGCCGATCAGGGCCGACGCGACGACGTCCTTCTTGATGCCGGCGGTCAGGAGGCTCTGCGGCTGGCCCGCGCGCTGCTGCTCGATCTGCAGGTGGTGCTGGTGGAACAGCGACACCGACGTGATGGTGTAGACGGACGGGTTGTAGGGGAACGGCTGCAGCCGGAGCGGCGCCTGCGCCCAGATCGCGTCGACCATGCGCCGCGTCGGCAGGACGCAGTCGAGCCGGTCGGCCAGCTGCTGCGCGAGCATCGGCGTCATCGGCATGCGGAACCAGTCGGCGTCGTCGCCGACGCCGACGTAGTCGGGCGTGCACCAGAACGTCGCCGTGCGCGGCTGTCCCTGGATCGTCGCGGTCGTCGTGACCGGCGTCAGCGCGCGCAGGAAGGCCGGCACGTTGCCGGCGGCGAACTGGTGCCACAGGACCGCCTCGCGCGCCGCGACCGACAGTCCCTGCAGCTGGGGCAAGAGCGCGCTGCCCGTCGGAGCCGTCGTCGCGCGCGGCGGCAGCGCGAGTTCGGGCGGGTGCTGGCCGGGCGCCACAGCGCAGGCCGCCAGCAGCAGGATCGGGCACGTCGGGCACAGCATGGCCGCGCCATCGTAGCGCGGCTCGGGGGGCGGGCGTGCTTCGGCGGTGCTTCGGGTGTCGCGCGACGGGCCTTCGACCTGGCAAGCCGTCGTCGGCGCCCCTCAGCCCCCGAGCTCGACGACGTGTTCGAAGTCGTCGCCGAACACCGACACGCGTTCGCGGTGCGTGCCGGCGTCGGTGTCGACCTCGAGCACGTAGTCCCCGGGCGGCACGTACGCGCCCAGCTCGGTTCGGGCGTGCTGGTCGACACCGGACCCGCCGCTCCGGTGACGCGTACGCGGGCCAGCACGCGTGCGCCGTCTCGCCGCACCATCACGCGCAGCACCGGCCGGCGCACGACGTCGAGCTCGATCCGGCGCCGACACCGGAGCGCGGCACCGGCTCAGCCCGGCGCCGGCGACCAGCAGCACCAGGACCGCGAACGCGACGCGCATCGCCGCAGCATAGGACCGGCGCGCGGCCGCGTGGGGGCCGCGGGCCGGCGCGCAGTCACTTGTCCGACTTCGCCGGCTTCTCGATCGCGACGCCGGTCGCGACCAGCTTGTAGAGCTTGCGGCCCTCGGTGACCTTCGCGGCTTCGTCGTGCTTGCCGGCGTCCTCGAGGTAGTGGCGGGTCTGCTCGACGGTCTCCTGCGTCATCTGCATCGTGCCCTCGACGATGGCGGTGCGGCCGGAGGCGTCCTTCGGCACGAAGAAGCCGTAGTCGAGGAACTTGACCATCACCGGCGGCGTGCCCTTCGCGTCGGGCACGCCGAGGTGCATCCAGCAGCCCTTGGCCTGGCACACCGCGGTGATCGGCGCCTCGAGGCGGATCGGCTTGCCCGTGTAGGCATCGGGCTCGGCGAGGACCTGCTCGAGGGTCAGCGGCAGCAGGTCCATCGCGCCGGCGCCGAAGTGGTCCCAGCGCTCGGCGTCGAGCTTCTGCGGCTTCTTGATCGCGACGCCCGACGCGACGAAGCGATAGAGCTTGCGGCCCTCGGTGACCTTCGCGGCCTCGTCGTGCTTGCCGGCGTCCTCGAGGTAGTGGCGGGTCTGCTCGACGGTCTCCTGCGTCATCTGCATCGTGCCCTCGACGATGGCGGTGCGGCCGGAGGCGTCCTTCGGCACGAAGAAGCCGTAGTCGAGGAACTTGACCATCACCGGCGGCGTGCCCTTCGCGTCGGGCACGCCGAGGTGCATCCAGCAGCCCTTGGCCTGGCACACCGCGGTGATCGGCGCCTCGAGGCGGATCTGCTTGCCGGTGTAGGCCTCGGGGTCCTTCATCACGTCGGCGAGCGTGGCCGGCGCTTCGCCGGGCGCGATGCCGGCGCCGAAGTGCTCGTAGAGCTTCGCGTCGAGCTTCGGCGCCGGCTCCTGGGCGGCGGCGGTCGCGGTCAGGGCGGCGATCAGAAGGGGGGCGATTCGCGAAGGCATGAACGGGCGGCGGGGTTGGGTCATCGGTGGGGAAGGGGCGACCAGGATAGGGCGTGACCGCTCGCGGGGCCAAGGGGGCCGAGGTGCGGCGTCCGTCCTGGAGGCCGCGACCGGGCCGGCTACGATCCGCGGATGCCTTCGATTCCGCTCGAGCAGTTCCAGAAGCAGTTGCAGGTGCGGCAGCTGCGGCCCGAGGACTACGACGCGATCGTCGCCATGCAGGCCAGGTGCTTCCCCGGGATGACCACGTGGAGCCGGGAGCAGGTCGAGAGCCAGATCCGCCACTTTCCGGAGGGGCAGATCGGCGTCGAATACGAGGGCAAGCTGGTCGCGTCGTCGTGCAGCCTGATCGTCGACTACGACCTGTGCTCGGACTGGCACGACTGGAAGGCGGTCGCCGACGGCGGCTACATCACCAACCACGACCCCGACGGGGACGTGCTCTACGGGATCGAGATCATGGTCGACCCCGACTACCGCGGCATGCGGCTCGCGCGGCGGCTCTACACCGAGCGCAAGAAGCTCGCGCGCGAGCGCAACCTCGAGGCGATCGTCATCGGCGGCCGCATCCCCGGCTACGCCGCCCAGAAGGACAAGATGACGGCGCACGAGTACGTCAAGAAGGTCGCCGACAAGACGCTGTACGACCCGGTGCTGACGACGCAGCTCGCGAACGGCTTCCAGCTCAAGCAGCTGATCCCCGACTACCTGCCGACCGACGAGGACAGCGCCGGCTGGGCGACCCACATGGAGTGGGTCAACGTCGACTACCGGCCGCACCAGAAGCGCGAGATGCGGCCGGTGCAGATCGTGCGGCTGGCCGCGGTGCAGTTCGAGATGCGCGCGACCAACTCGTGGGAGGAGTTCGAGCGCCAGGTCACGTTCTTCGTCGACACCGCCGGCGACTATCGCTGCGACTTCGTGACGTTCCCCGAGCTGATCTCGACGCAGCTGCTGTCGCTGGTCGACGCGAAGCGGCCGGCGGTCGCGGCGCGCAAGCTCGCCGGGTTCAACGAGCAGTACATCGAGCTCTTCCAGCGCCTCGCGGTGCGCTACCACGTCAACATCGTCGGCGGCAGCAACTTCGCGATCGAGAACGACAAGCTCTACAATGTCTCCTACCTGTTCCGCCGGGACGGCACGCTCGGCAAGCAGTACAAGCTCCACGTCACGCCGTCGGAGTGGCGCTGGTGGGGGGTGACCGGCGGCGACAAGGTCGAGGTCTTCGACACCGACTGCGGCCGCGTCGCGATCCTGATCTGCTACGACGTCGAGTTCCCCGAGCTGGTGCGCATCGCCGCCCGCAAGGGCGCCCAGGTGCTGTTCGTGCCGTTCAACACCGACGAGCGCTACAGCTACCTGCGCGTGCGCAACTGCGCGATGGCGCGCTGCATCGAGAACCACATGTACGCGGTGCTCGCCGGCTGCGTCGGCAACCTGCCGCAGGTCGCCAACGCCGACATCCACTACGCGCAGTCGGGCATCTACACGCCGGCCGACATCCCGTTCAGCCCCGACGCGATCGCGGCCGAGTGCCCGCCCAACATCGAGACGCTTGTCATGAAGGATCTCGACATCGAGCTCCTGCGCCGGCACCGCTACCTCGGCACGACCCAGAACTGGCGCGACCGGCGGCGCGACATCTACCGCGTGCGCTACCGCGAGAACGGCGAGGACCGCGAGGTCTGAGCTTGGACGTCCTGCACGTCATCCACCAGTTCCCGCCCGAGAGCCGCGGGGGCTCGGAGGGCTACGTGCTCGCCGTCGCGCAGCGGCAGCGCGCGCGCGGGGCCGCGGTCGAGGTGCTCAGCGGCACGAAGCACCCGCGCGAGCGCGTGACGCTGGAGCCGGACACGGTCGACGGCCTGCCGGTGCACCGCCTGCACCGCGACGACCTCTACTTCGACCACCACGCCAAGATGTGGCATCCGGACGTCGAGGCGCGCTTCGAGCAGTTCGTGCGCGAACGGCGTCCGGCGCTCGTGCACGTACACCACTGGGTGCGGCTGACGTGCAACCTGATCGAGGTCTGTGCGCGCGCGTCGATCCCGGCGGTCGCGACGCTGCACGACTACTACACGAGCTGCCCGCGCGCGTTCCGCCGGCGGCCCGGCGACGAGGCGTGCCGGCGCGAGCTGTCGCCGGCGAGCTGCGGCGACTGCGTGCCGCGCTACGGCTACGAGCCGCGGCACGAGATCGACGACGGCATCGCGCTCTACCGCGACCACTACCGCGCCGAGCTGTCGCTCGCCCGCCGGGTGCTCGTCGCCGTCGCCAGCACCGCCGACCTGCTCGCCGAGACGACCGGCGTGCCGCGCGAGCGCTACGAGGTGCTGCCCCTCGGCTACGAACCGCGCTTCTCGGGCCTGCCGCCGCTGCCCGAGCCGGCCGCCGGAGCACCGGTGCGCTTCGCGTTCTGGGGCGGCATGGGCCGCCACAAGGGCGTCGACGTGCTGCTGCGCGCGTTCCGCCGGCTGCACGGCGAGCGGCCGGGTCGCGCCGAGCTGCACCTGCTCGGCGACGCGGAGAGCGAGGCGTTCGACGCCGAGCTGCGTGCGCTCGCCGACGGCCTGCCGGTGACGTTCCACGGCGCGTTCGACGCCGCGGGCCTGCACGCGACGGCGCCCCACGTCGGCGTGTTCCCGAGCACGTGCTTCGAGACCTACGGGCTCGTGCTCGACGAGTGCTTCGAGCTCGGCCTGCCGTGCGTGACGAGCGACTTCGGCGCGCTGCCCGAGCGCGCGGGCGCGGCGG
>CALKYL010000319.1 GCA_938003515.1 uncultured bacterium | reverse complement strand
AAGGCCAGGTTGTGCCAGAGCGCGGCGTCCTCGGCCTTGTGCTCGGTGATCGCGGTGATGAGGTGGTCGCCCTTCGAGCGATACATCTGGGCCACGCCCTTGATGGCGAGGTTGTTCGACTCGGTCGAGCCGCTCGTCCAGAGGATCTCCTTCGGGTGCGCGCCGATCAGCTGCGCGACGTGCGTGCGCGCTTCCTCGACGGCGGCTTCGGCGGTCCACCCGTAGGCGTGGCTGCGGCTGGCGGCGTTGCCGCAGGTCTCGCCGAAGAACGGCAGCATGCGCTGCACGACCCGCGGGTCGCACGGCGTCGTGGCGCTGTAATCGAGGTAGATGGGGGTCTTCATCGCAGGGTGGGTCAGGTGGCCGCGGAGCCGCTCGTGCTGCACACGGGCGTCATCGCGCACAGTTCGTCGAGGTGGATCGCCGCGAACAGCCTCGAGATGCGCTCGTGCACGACGCGCATCGGCTGCTTGCTCGGGCAGAAGGCGATCAGGGAACAGTCGTGTCGCTGGCTGGTCGCCTGGGGCAGCAGCCCGGAGCCGGCGCCGGTGTCGGGCTCGGGGATGCAGTCGACGAGCGTGAACGGCCCCTCGACGACCTGCAGGATCTCGCCGAGCGAGATCTCCGCCGGCGCGCGCGCGAGGCGGTAGCCGCCGCGCAGGCCGCGCACCGAGTCGAGCATGCCGTGGCGCGCGAAGTCCTTGAGCAGGTTGGCGACGACCGACTTGTTCAGGCCGGCCTGCTTCGCGATCTCGTGGGCGCTGACCACCGTGTCCGCGGCGCTGCCGCCGGGGAACGCGCCCTGGCGGGCGATGGCGCCCAGCAGGAACACGGCGTAGTCGGCCTTCTTGGAGATGCGCAGCATGCGACCGGACAAACTAGACCCGGATTGGGGCTCATTCAATCATTCGGCTCGAAAAAGCCCTGAATGGAGGCACATTCGGGCCCAAGATGGGACGCCCCGTGACCAGCCTCCCCGAACTGACCACAACCCTCCTTGCCAAGGGGCCCTACGCCCGCGGCGACGCGCCGTTCGCCGCGCTCGACCTCACCGGGCCGGACGCCGGCGAGTTCCTGCAGCGGCTGTGCTCGCAGGACGTGCAGGCGCTCGGCCAGGGCGGCGTGGCGCCGGCCGCGTTCCTCGACGCGAAGGGCAAGGTGCAGGCGACCTGCCTCGTCACCGGCGGCGGCGAACGCTTCGTGCTCGAAGTGCCGCAGGAGCAGCTCGACCGCCTGGCCGCGCTCCTGGATCGCTACCACTTCAGCGAGCGGCTGACGATGCGCGCGCGGCCGCCCGGGCCGTGCCGCGAGCGCATCGAGCCGGCGGTGGGCGATGGGGTCGCCGCGGCCAGGTCGAGCGAAAGCGGCCTCGTGGTGCGGTTCGCGCGGCGCGGGGTGCAGTTCACGCGCAGCCACGGCGAGGGCGTGTCGCTCGAGGGCGCGTCCGTCGACGGGGCGCCGCTCGACGCCGCGCGCGCCGAGTGCCTGCGCATGGCGGCCGGGTTCGTGCGCGTCGGCGTCGAGACCGAAGCGGCGACGCTCGCGCTCGAGGCCGATCTCGACGACCACTGCTCGACGACGAAGGGCTGCTACACCGGCCAGGAGATCGTCGCGCGCATCCACACCTACGGCCACGTCAACCGGCGGCTGCGTCTGTTGCGCCTGCCAGACGGCCCGTCGATCGACGCGCCGGTGCAGCTCGTCGAACCCGACGACGGCGTGCCGGTCGGACGCGTGATGCGCGCGGTGCCCGCACCGGGCCTCGGATTCCGGGTGGGTCTCGGCTACCTGCCGAAGGACTTCCAGGCGGTGGGCACGCGGCTCGCGTTCGCCGAGGGCGGGGGCGAAGTCGTCGTCGCCGGCTGGTGACGCGGGGCTGCGGCTACTTCGGCGCGTAGGCGATCGCGACGTAGCACGGGCTGGCGGCCGCGTGCACGACCGCGGTCGCGCCCTCGCCGGCCGCCAGCCAGAGCACGGCGTCGCCTTCGACCGCCTCGCTCCGTTCGCCGGCCGCGACGCGCGCCGTGCCCGCAGGGCGCACGAACAGCAGCAGCTCGTCGCCCGGCGGCGGGGCCGGCACCGCGGCGGGCGCGCGCGCGGCGCCGGCGGGCACGCGGACCTGGCCGCCGCCGGCGTAGCCGGGCGCGAACACGCGATCGACGAACGTGTCGCCGACCGGCAGGCGCTCGAAGCGACGCGACGGCAGCGACTCGGCGGCGGTCGGGAACGTCTCGGCCGGCCGCCACTCGCCCGAGGCCGGGTCGTACGACTTGCCGCTGCCGGCCAGCGGCAGCAGCGGCTTTCGGCTCAGGCCCTCGCGTCCCTGCGCCGGCGGGGGCAGCTCCGGCTGCCGCGCGCCGACCAGCAAGAGCTCCCCGGACCCGTCGGCGGGGCCGTTCTCGGCGCGCAGCTCGGCGCCCGGCGGGAGGAACACGGCCATCGGCCGGCCCTGGAACGGCGTCTTGCGCGCGCCGCGCGCCGGCCACGCCGTGCCGTTGCCGACCAGGTCGAAGGTGCCGGACAGCAGGATCACCGCGGTCTCGACGCCGGCGTCCGTCGTCAGCGCGTCGTCGCCGCCTGGCCGCCACAGGCGGGCGTGGGCGAGCCAGCGCGCGCCGTCGACCTCCGCGGTGCGCAGCGCGTCGCGCCCGGTCCACGGGCAGCGCTTCACCGCGCCTGCCCCGCGACGATCTCCACCTCGGCGTCGCGCAGCAGCGACTCGCCGAGCTCCCGCGCACGCAGCTCACGCAGCCGCCGCACCAGCTCGGCGTCGTCGGGCACGGGCTCCCGGTCGAGCACGGTGACCAGGTAGCAGCCGTCGTCGGCCTCGATCGGCATCGAGACCTCGGCGACGTCGAGCGCGAACGCCGCCTTGAGCACCGGCTCGGGCAGCTGGTCGCTCGACCTCCGGTGCCAGCCGACGTCGCCGCCGCGCTGCTTGCTGTCGCCGTCCTCGCTCTCGATGCTCGCGGTGGCGGCGAAGCCGTCGGCGGCGATGCGGCGCCGCACGGCCTCGAGGTGCTGCTTCGCCTGCTCGAAGCTGCGCACGATCAGCGCGTTCGGATCGACGAGCGCGCGGACGAAGATCACGCCGATGCGGCGCCGTGGCCCGACCTCGTCGAGCACCCGCTGGCGGTCGCGCTCCAGCTCGTCGCGCAGGTCGTCGTCGGGGAACAGCACCAGCGCCAGCTCGTCGAGCAGCACCTGCGCGCGGAACACCCGCAGCTCGCGCAGCGCTGCGACGGTCAGGCCCTGGGCCTCCAGCAGGTTCTCGAACGAGACGCCCGCGAAGCGCGGGTCCCGGCTCGCTTCGCGGCGGCGCCGCTCGACCGCGGCGTCGAGGTCGGCGGGCGTGACCGAGACCCCGTGCTTCTCGCCGAGCGCCTCGAGCGACTCGAGGTAGACGATCTGGCGCAGGAAGCGGTCGCGCTCGAAGTCCTCGCTCGTGCGCAGCAGCAGGAAGCCCAGCTCGACGAGCGGCACGCTCGTGTCGCCGACCTTCGCCGCGACGCCGGCGGGCAGCCGGTCGGGGTCCGTGCGCACGGAAGCGCGCTCGCGCGCCTCGGCGAGCCAGAGCCGCAGCATGTCGCCGGTCACCTTCGCGTCCGGGCCGAGCCCGAGCTCGCGGCGCACCAGGCGCTCCTGCGCCAGCTGCACCGACAGGTCCCGCAGCCACTGCGCCTCGCCGGTGTTGCGCACCGCGGCGAACTCCTCGGGCTGGCGGCCGGCGGCGCGCAGCTGGTCCTGCAGTTCGCGCCAGAACGCCCGCACCTCGGCCTCGGTCGGCATCAGCCCGTGCTTCTCGGCCTCGCGCCGGGTCAGCAGCGCGTCGACGAGCACGTCGCAGGCCTGCCGGCCGCGTTCGCGGCGGCGCAGGTGGTAGGCCATCTCGAGCGCGACGTCCGCGCGGGTCACCGTCGCCGGCGCGCCCTCGAGCACGTAGCGCGCGAGCACGTCTTCCGGGTCCTGGGGGGCGGAGGGGAGCGCGCCGCTGCACAGCGCGAGGAGCGTCAACACGGTCGCCGACATCGGCCGGGCACGATAGCAGATCGGCCGGGGGGCGATCAGCCGAAGCGTCCCTCGATGTAGTCGGAGGTCTCCTTCTGCTGTGGCGACACGAACATGCGCTCGGTGGCCGAGTGTTCGACGACGCGGCCGAGCAGCATGAACACGCACTCGTCGCTGGCGCGCCGCGCCTGCGCCATGTTGTGGGTGACGATCAGGATCGAGAAGCGGCCGCGCAGCTCCCAGATCAGCTCCTCGACGTCGGAGGTCGCCTCGGGGTCGAGCGCCGAGCACGGCTCGTCCATCAGGAGGACGCTCGGCTCCGTCGGCAGGAGCCGGGCGATGCACAGCTTCTGCTGCTCCTCGAGCGACAGCTCCGTCGCCTTGCGGCCGAGCCGGTCCTTGACGCGGTCCCACAACAGCACCTGGCGCAGCGCCTGCTCGACCAGGGCGTCCTCGTCGCGCCGGCCGAGCCGTCGTTCGCTGTGCAGCCGGTGGCCGAACAGCACGTTGTCGCGGATCGACAGCGGCAGCGGGTTGGGCCGCTGGAACACCATGCCGACGCGACGGCGCACCTGGATGCGCGACGCGTCGGCGTCGTAGATGTCGGCGCCGAGCACGCGGATGGTGCCGGTGGTGCGCACGTAGCCCAGTCGTTCGTTGATTCGGTTCACGCTGCGCAGCAGCGTGGACTTGCCGCAGCCCGAGGGCCCGATCAGCGACGTGACGATGCCGGACTTGATCGTCAGGTCGACCTCGTGCAGCGCCTGGAAGTCGCCGTACCAGAGGTTCATGTCCTTGACCTCGATCGCCGGCGCGGCCGTCGCCGCCGCGGCGAGCACGGGGTCGGACGGCGCCTGGGTCTTCGGGTCGCGGGCCGCTCTCGACGCGTCAGCCAAAGCGTCCCTCCAGGTAGTCGACCGTGCGCTGGTCCTTGGCCTCGCCGGTGAACAGGCTCTCGGTGTCGCCGATCTCGACGCACCGGCCGCCGAGGAAGAACGCGGTGCGGTCGGCCAGCCGGCGCGCCTGCTGCACGAGGTTCGTGACCAGGACGATGGTCATCTCTCCGCGCAGCTCCTTCAGCACCTCCTCGATGCGCATCGTCGTCACCGGGTCGACGGCGATCGAGAACTCGTCGAGCAGCAGGAGCTCGGGCTCCTGCGACAGCGCCCGCGCGATCGTCAGGCGCTGCTGCTGACCGCCGCTGAGCAGGGAGCCGAGGCTGCGCAGCCGGTCCTTGACCTCGTCCCAGAGCGCGGCGCGGGTCAGGCAGCGCTCGACGATCTCGTCGAGCGCCGCGCGCTTGGTGACGCCGGCGAGGCGCGGCGCGAGCGCGACGTTGTCGTAGATCGACAGCGGCAGGCCGACGGGCAGCGGGAACACGACGCCGATGTGCCGACGCAGCGCGTAGAGGTTGCGCACCGTGCGCACGTCCCGGCCGGCGAACTCGATGCGGCCGTCGACGCGCATGCCCGGCACGAGTTCGTCCATGCGGTTGAGCGCGCGCAGGAACGACGTCTTGAAGGCGTTCGCGGGCCCGATGATGCCGAAGATCTCGTTGCGCCGGACATCGAAGTCGACGCCGTCGAGCACGACGCGGTCCCCGTAGCGGATGCACAGGTCCGCGACGCGCAGCATCGGCGTGTCGGCGGCGCTCACCACTTCTTCCTCCCGCGCAGGCGCATGCGGAACCAGATCGCCAGCGCGTTCATCGCGAGCACCACGAGGATCAGCGTCAGCGCGACCGCGAACGGCACCGCGCGCGGCACGTCGGTGACCTGCGTCGACACCGTGTAGAGGTGGTAGGAGAGCGCCATCGTGCGGTCGAACACGCTCTCCGGCGACACGAGGCGCAGGAACACGGCGCCGGTGAACATGATCGGCGCGGTCTCGCCGACGGCGCGGCTGACCACGAGGATCAGACCGGTCAGGATGCCGCTGATGGAGTTCGGCAGCACGATCAGGCGGATCGTCTGCCAGCGCGTCGCGCCCATGTTCCAGCACGCCTCGCGGAACGAGTGCGGCACCGCCTGCAGCGATTCGCGCGTCGAGACGATGACGACGGGCATCGTCATGACCGCCAGCGTGCAGCCGGCGGCCAGCACCGACTCGCCGAAGCCGAGGAAGTAGACGAACGCGCCGACGCCGAACAGCGCGTGCACGATCGACGGCACGCCGGCCAGGTTGACGATCGCCAGGTTGATCAGCCGGGTCAGCCAGTTCTCGCGCGCGTATTCGCTCAGGTAGATCGCCGCCGCGACGCCGAGCGGCAGCGCGACCAGCAGCGCGACCCCGGTGAGCCAGACCGTGCCGACCAGCGCCGGCCAGATGCCGCCCTTCGCGCCGAGCTCCGACGGCTTGTCGAGGAAGAACGACAGCGACATCGCCGGCGCGCCCTCGACCACCAGCACCGTCAGGATGCCGAGCACGGGCAGCAGCAGGAACAGCGTCAGTCCGAAGAACAGCGTGCGCACAAGGCGCTGCGCGGACTGCCCGCGCTGCTCGTTCGTCGTGGCGCGGAACTGCGGCGCGCTCATGCCTTGCGCCTCCGGCCGCGCACGATCGAGTCCGCGATCAGGTTGATCGTGAACGTGATCAGGAACAGCAAGAGCCCGAGCACGAACAGGACCTGGTAGTGGTCGCTGCCGACGGCGGCCTCGCCGAGTTCGGCCGCGATCGTCGCCGTCAAGGTAGCGGCGCTGTCGAACACGCTGTCCGGCGCCATCAGGCGGTGGCCGCTCGCCATCAGGACGGCGATCGTCTCGCCGAACGCGCGGCCGATGCCGAGCAGCACCGCGGCCGAGAGGCCGGGTCGCGCGTGCGGCAGCACGACCTTCCGGACCACCTGCCAGCGCGTCGCGCCGAGCGCCTCGGCGGCTTCGCGGTACCCGTCGGGCACGGCCTTCAGCGCGTCCTCGGCGATCGTCGTGATGATCGGCGCCGCCATGAGGCCGAGGATGATGCCGGCGTTGAGCACGTTGAGGCCGACCTGCACGCCGAACACCGCCTGGATCCACGGGCCCATCACGTGCAGGCCGATGACGCCCCAGACGACCGACGGGATCGCGGCGAGCAGCTCGATCAGGATCTTGAGCCACTCGCGCTGCCTGCCGCGGGCGAACTCGCCGATGTAGACCGCCGCGCAGAACGCGAGCGGCACCGCGACCAGCATCGCCACCGCCGTGATCCACGCGGTGCCGGCGATCAGCGGCAGCGCTCCGTAGCTCGGCGGCCGCGCGGTCGGCTCCCAGCGCTCGCCGAACAAGAGCTCGGTCACGGACAGCCGGTGGAACGCGAACTCGGCCCCCTGCGAACCGATGAACAGGAAGATCGCCGCGATGAACAGGATGGCCGACACGCCGCCGAGCGACACCAGCGTGCGGGCGGCGAAGTCGCTCCACCACGCGGCGTCGCGCCGGTCGAGCGCGTCGGCGCGGCGGTCGACGCGGGCCGGCGCGGGCCCGCCGCTCGAATGGCTCGTCGTCATCGTCAGCTCGCCTGCTCGCCGCGCAGGCGCTCCATCAGTTCGCGGATGCGCGGCGTCAGCTGCCGGTAGACGCTCTCGGGGCCGGCGGCCGCGTCGAGCGGCCAGACCAGCAGCGTCGTGTGGAACGGCAGCCTGCCGATGCGCTCGCGCACGTCCGCGGACAGGCCGACGACGAGCTGGTAGTCGCCGAGTTCGTCCCGCAGCGTCGCCAGCGCGGCCGGCCACGCGCGCGTCAGGTCGATGCCGACGGTCTCGGCGAAGCGCCGGTAGGCGGGGTCGATCTCCTCGGCCGGGTCGAAGCCCGCGCTGCGGTAGCGGCCGCTGTTCGGGAAGGCCTTCTGGGTGAAGTGCTCGGCGAGCTGGCTCGGTCCGCTGTTGTCGCCGTCGACGAACAGGATCTGGTAGGTCTTCTCGCCCTTGGTGCGACCGGCGACGACGAACCTGGTCTCCTCGCAGATGTTCTTGGCCTGGTGGATCACGCGCTCGAGGCGGTTGAACGTCGCCATCAGCGCGAACAGCTCGGCGATCGGCCGGGTCTTGTCCTCGCCCTCGCGGACGAGGTCGTCGAACACCTTGTCGAAGTAACGGGTGAACTGCTCGGCGTTGGCGAGCGTCGCCGTCGCGAGGCCGAGGTCGCGCTGCAGGAAGGCGCGCAGCGCGTCGGCCAGCGTGCGGTGCGCCTGCTGCGCCATCATCTCGATGTCGCGCGCGACGACCGGCGGCGGCGGCGCGGCCAGCTGCACCGCCGTGCGCGAGATCGTCGTGGCGTAGTCGCCGATGCGCTCGAGCGCGATGCTGAGCCGCAGCACGGCCGAGACCGAGCGCAGGTGCCCCGCGCTCGGCAGGTGCCGCGCGACGAACGCGTGGCACAGGCGGTCCAGCTCGCGGGTCTGCCGGTTCGTCGTGTAGTCGCCGATGACCGTCGCGGCGGCGAGGTCGCGGTCCATCGTCAGGACCGCGCGCACCGCGCTGTCCAGCGCCTCGAGGATCGACTGGCCGATGATGCCGACCAGGTCCTGGATCCACTTCAGGTCGCGTTCGAGTCGTTCTTCGTAGTGGCTTGCCAAGGGAGGGTTGCCGCCGCGGACGCCCGCGATGGAAGCGCGCCCCGCGGCGCGGTTCCAGGCCCGTCCCCGAATCGTGCCGCCGCGTCGCGCCCGGGCCGCGATCACAGCTTGCGAACCGGTGGATAGCCGCGCGCGGCGAGCACCCGCTGGCCGTCGTCGCTCAGGATCCACTCGAGGTACTCCTTGGTGGCGCCGGTCGGCTCGCCGTTGGTGTACATGTAGAGCGGCCGCGAGATCGGATAGCTGCCGTCGAGGATCGTGTCGTTGCTCGGCGTGACCGGGTCGCCCCCTGCCTCGTTCACGACCGGCAGCAGGCGCACCTCGTCGGTGGCGTAGGCGAGGCCGCTGTAGCCGATCGCGCTCTTGGTGCGCGCGCAGAACTCGACGACGTCCTTGCTGCCGTTGAGGTTCATGCACTCGAGCTTGAACCGGCCGGTGTCGCCGCCGAGCACGGCCTCGCGGAAGTACTCGTAGGTGCCGCTGTTGTTCTGGCGGCTGACGAGCACGACCTCGTTGTCGTCGTCGTCGCCGAGGTCGACGCCGAGCTGCCGCCAGTCGTGCAGCTCGCCGCCCTCGCCGAACAGCGCGCGCAGCTGCTGCATCGTGATCGCCGTCAGCGGGTTCTCGCGGTGCACGTAGATCGCGATGCCGTCGTAGCCGACGACGTGCTCGACCGGGTCCTGGCCCCTGGAATGCGCGCGCGCGAGCTCGCTGTCCTTGAGCCGTCGGCTCGAGTTCGCGAGGTCGATGTCGCCGACGATCAGGTTGGCGATGCCGGTGCCCGAGCCGCCGCCCGACACCGACACGACGCTGTGGTCGGTGATCTTGTCGTAGGCCTCGGCCCAGGCGGCGGCGACCTCGAGCATCGTGTCGCTGCCCTTGTTGCAGACCTCGACGTAGACGCGTTCGCCGCCGCAGGCGGCCGCGACGCCGGCCGCGAGC
>CALKYL010000318.1 GCA_938003515.1 uncultured bacterium | reverse complement strand
GCAGACGCGGCGCGCTATCCCGAACTGTCGCCCGGCGAGGCCGTCGCCCGCGGCGTGGAACTGGTGCTGCTGGCGAGCGAGCCGTGGCCCTTCGACGCCGCGGAGCGCGACGAGCTCGCGCGCGCAGGAGCGTTCGGTCCGGCGCGCCTGGTCACCTGCGACGGCCGCGACTTCTGCTGGCACGGCGCGCGGATGGCCGCGGGACTCGGCCGCGCGTTCCGTCTCGTGCGCTCCGCCTGAGTCGCGGAGCAGGGCCGCCACCCGGGCGCGTCAGACCGCCCGCGTGCGGTGCTTGCTGAGGTCGATGATCGGCGCGGTCGCGGCCGCGAGCAGGCCGTCGACGAGTTCCTTCAGCGCGGCTTCCGAATCGACCCGCTTGCTCTTCGCGAGCACCGAGCCGTCCCGGTCCTTGACCACCACGAAGTGCTCGCCGTCGGCTTCGTGCGGCACGATCCGCGAGTCGTCTCGCAGGGCGTTGCGCAGGTGCAGGATCTCGTTCTGCACCATGATCTTGCTGGGACTGCCGAGCCCGCGCAGCACGACGTCGCCGTCGGCGGTGCGCAGCTGGAAGACAAAGGTGTCGTCGTGGTCGAGCACGACTTCGTAGCGGGTTGCCATGGCCTACCTCCGCCGGAACCGACGTTCGCCGCGCCGCTGCTGTTCCGGGAGAGTGCGTATATTGCGCGCCAGCGACAATCGGGATGCCGATACGGCGATCTGCCCGCCGGATCGGCAGGTTGGCCGTGCGGGTCCGCCGTTGTGGCGGGCGCCGCCGACGGGCACCATGCCAGCGATGGCGGAGACCTATCGGCCGCGCGTCCTGCCCCTGATCCTGGTCGCGGCTGTCCTGACGCTGGTCGTGACCGGCGTCCGGCTGCTCGGCGAACGCAACCACTGGGATCCGGCCTGGTTCAGCAGCGAGGCCGGCAGCCCGCTGAATCCGTTCGGCATCGTCTGGCTGGTGCCGGTGTTCGGGTTCCTGTTCGGGCGGAGGTTGGCGCAGTCCGGGTCGAAGCCGCGCTTCGTCGCGGCCTTCTTCGTGCCGATGTTCGCGTTCCTGCTGCTGGTCGGCGCGGCGGCCTACGCGGGTGCCCGGCTCGAGGGCGACGCCCTCGCCACCGCCTTCGGCTGGCTCCTGTGGGGCGGCCCGGCGCTGTCGCTGCTGGCGCTGTTCGCGTGGCCGCGCGCGTTCGCCGCGCTGTTGTGCTACGCGTTGCTCGCGCGCGCGCCGGTCGCCCTCTTGCAGTACCTCGACATCCAGAACGGCTGGCAGACCCACTACGGCCGCGTGCACCCGAAGATGCCGCCGATGGACGCCGACGCGCGGCTGTGGGCGCTGACGCTCGCGCAGGCCGGCTTCTGGGTCCCGTTCACGGTCCTGCTCGGCTGCGGCTGCGCCGCCCTCGGAGCCGCGACGGTGCGCCGCTGAGCGCCGCCTATCCGGCGCCGCTCTCCACGCCGCCGTCGACGCGCGCCCGCGCCCGCTCGCGCCGTCGCCGTCGGCGCGCGTCCATCTCGCGGCTGTGCGCGAGGGCGGTGCGGGCCATGCGGCGCTGGTGCCAGATGATCAGCAGCAGGAGCAGGATCGCGAAGCCGCCGATCCAGACGCCGATGTCGCGCATCGTCTGTTCGGCTTCGAGCTCGAACGTGTCGAGGTCGGCGGCCACGAACAGCGGCACGCGCAGGCGCTTGCCGTTCGCCGCGTCGTAGGCGAACCAGCGGTAGTAGAAGCCCCGGATCTCGAGCTGGGCGCGCATCGGCAGATCGGCGACCCGCTTCGGCACCCAGACCGGGATCAGCTGGCCGCCGAAGTCACGCACCTGCACGAAGGCCGTCGTCCAGAAGTCGATGTTCGCCGGGTTGGGCGGGGCCGCGATGGTGCGCCTCCGGATCAGCGTGCCGAAGATCCGCATCGGCGTGCCGCGCGCCACCTCACCGTGACGCAGCGGGTCGTAGGCGTCGGCGACGTTGAGCGTGCCGATGCGGCGCCAGTCGGCGAGGGTGCGCTGCCCGGCCGTGTCGCGTGCATACGCGCCCAGATGCCACAGCGCCTCGGTCTGGTCCTCCTCGATGCCGTGGAACGGCTTGTCGCCGGGCCAGTAGCTCGAATCGTCGATCGACGCCAGCAGCTCCTCGTCGAGCGCGGTGACCGGCGGCCAGTCCTCGTAGTCGCGCTGGATCGTGCGGCCGACGAGCAGCGGCGCGGCCTCGATCGGCTCGGGGTAGCTCACGTCGCGGAGCTTCAGCAGGTAGCCGTCGACGCGCACCCAGTCCCCGACCTTCGGCGCCTCGGCCGGAAGGATCGAGAACGCGCTGAGCACGTGGCCGCCGTCCGGCAGGCGGACCGTGGCCTCGTAGATCGAATACCCGGAGATCGGGTGGCCGGGCTTCGGGCCCAGCAGCTGGCGCAGTTCGCCTTCGTAGGAGAGCCACCGGTAGCGCCAGTCCGGAAGGTCGCGGCGCAGCACGTCGACCGGCACCGGCTCCGCGGGCACGCCGAGCGCCGCGGCGACCGTCGGTCCGACGTCGATCGCCTTCGCCAGCAGGTGCCGCAGCGGCTCCGTTTCGAGCTGCAGCCGATCGGCGCGCGTCTCGTCCCGGGCCTCGGCGAGCAGGGCGGTGTCCAGCTGCGGGACCAGCACGACCTGCTCGACCGGCTCCGAGGTCTCTGTCGGCTGGTCGACGGTCTCGAAGGCCGTCATCACGTAGGCGAAGCACGCGACGATGACGCCGGCGAGCGCGAACCGCGCCCACGTCGGCAGCGGTGGCAGCACGCGTGTCGAACGGTTGGCGAGCATGTGTCGGGCGGACAACGAGCGCGGGCGCCGCCCGGTTTGGTCCGATCGCCGCCCGGGCGGGAGCCGGGCTCAGGCGGTCGGCTTGTCGTAGAGGCCGCCGAGGTGGAAGTTGGCGATGTCCGAGCGGTCGACGATGGTGGCGGCGTTGACGCCGAGCGTGATCGCGATGACCTCGGCGATCTCCTCGCTGGTCGCACCCTCGCGCTTCGCCTTCTTCAGGTGTCCTTCGAGGCAGCCCTTGCACCCGGACGTCAGCGACGCCGCGATCGCGATGAACTCCTTGGTCTTCAGGTCGAGCTTCGTCTTGCCGTAAGTGGCTTTGTAGAAGCCCATGTAGAGCTGCTTGAGCTCGGGCGTGAGGAGCGCGTAGCTGCGCATCGAGGAGCTCGGCACGCGCCCGTCCGCCAGCGTCTCGGTCGCGGGATCCTGGGTCTGCGTGTCGGCGCGGTTCGTGTCGTCGGTCATGGCAAGGTCGGAGGGGCGGGCCCGGCGGTGGCGGGCCAGGGGTGGGGGTATACGCTCCGGGGCCGGGTTCCGCCGAGGATTATTGCAGGCTGAGCTGGAGTCGCACCAGGGCGTCGCGGTCGGCGTCGCTGCCGAGCTCGCGGAAGGCCGCCTCGAACGACATCCAGTGCACTTCGCCGACCATCGGCCCCGGTTGCACCCGTGCCACCGGCTCGCTCGGCGTTCCCGCCTGCCACGCGAACGGCCACTCGACCACCCCGACGTCGCCGAACAGCTCCTTTTGCGGCTGCATGAGCTCGATCAGGTGCACCGGCCTGCGCAGCCCGGTCTCGGCGTGCACCTCGCGCCGGATCGCCTCCTCGAGCTTCTCGCCGGGCGTGACCGGCCCGACGACGGGGCCGAGCGGCCACTCCTCACGCGGCTTGTGCCGGAGCAGCAGGAACTCGACGCGGCGGTCGAGGACCTGGAACACGAAGACCCGGACCCGGTGTTCGAGGCTGAGCATGCTGTGCAGGGCGGCGCCGGGCCCGGCGGCGCCGGCGCGTTCCCCCCTCTAGTGGCTCAGATCGGCGCAGGTTGCCCGTGGCGTGACCGAAGCGGGACCTTTTTCGCGGGTCGGGACGGTCAGCGGCCGCCGTCGGGCCGCTTGCCGTCCTTGCCATCGGCGGAGCCGCGGTCGTCGTCCTTGCGCGCGGCCTTCAGGAACATCTCGCCGACGAACGCGAACGACCAGGGCAGCGTGCGGTCCTGGAAGCGGTTGCCCCACGAGTGGCCGCCGCCGTCGATCAGCCGCCACGTGTGCTCCACGCCGCGCGCGTCGAGGGCTTCGTGCAGCAGCGTGTTGCCTTCGGCGAAGCCGTAGCGGTCGTCGCTGCCGGCGTCGAAGTAGATGCGCAGCCGCCGCAGCGCGTCGGGCTCGGCGCGGTTGGCGATGCACAGCGGGTTGGCCTTCTGCCACGGATCCTTCTGGATCGGGTCCCCGAACACCTCGTCGAGGCCGATGCGGCTCGCGAACATCTTCAGTCGGTCCGGGAGCTTCTCCGGATCCTCGGCGAACACCGCCGAGCTGTGCGCGCCGACCGCGCCGAACAGGTCGGGGTTGGTGAAGGCGATGCGCAGCGCGGCCATGCCGCCCATGCTGACGCCCATGATGGCGCGCTCGGACCGTTCGTCGCTGACGCGGTAGTTCGCGGCCAGGTGGCCGAGCAGGTCCTTGGTCACGAGGTCCTCCCAGCGCTCCTCCTCGCGGTTGACGTACATCGACGTGCGGCCGCCGTTCGCGGTCACGAAGATGCACGGCGGCAGCTTGCCCTCGCCGACCGCGGCGTCGAGCACCGGCGCGCCGCCGCGGTGGTGGAAGCGCAGGTGGTCCTCCCACATGCCGTGCAGCCAGACGATCAGCGGGTAGCGGCGGTCCGCCGCGGCCTCGTCGTCGTAGCCGGCCGGCAGGTAGACGCCGAACGGCACCTCGCGACCGACCGCCTCGCTCCGGAAGCTCTCGTCGCGGAAGGTGAAGTGCTCGAGTTCGACGGGCGCCGCCGGCTCGCGGTCCCGGCGGCGGCGACCGCGGTCCTGCCCGGGCAAGAGGGTGGTGGCCGTGGTCACGGCGAGGGTGCAGAGCAGGATCGCGCGCATGCGTTGCCTTGGTTCGGGGCCTCGGGAGTAGTGTTGCGGGTCGAAGACGCTTCGCCCAGAGGGCCGCCGCAAAACCCCCGCTTGGACCCAGCCGCAGTACGACTCGCGCCGCTGCTCGACCAGATGGTCGACTTCGAACGGCAGCGTCCGACGGCCCGGCGCTGGGATCTGGACACGATCCGGCGGCTGCTGGCGCGCCCGGGCGCGCCGCCGCCGCCCCGGCCGGCGATCCAGGTCGCCGGGAGCAAGGGCAAGGGCACGACCGCGGCGATGCTCGAGGCCCTGCTGCTCGCCGCCGGCTGCCGGCCGGGCTGCTACACGTCGCCGCACGTCGAGACGCTGCTCGAGCGCGCCCGCGTCGCCGGCGCGCGCGTGCCGGTCGAGCGGCTCGAACGGCTGCTGCGCGACCTGCTCGCGCTGCCCGGCGGCCGCCGGCCGACCTTCTTCGAGGCGATGACGGCGGCGGCGGTCGCGTGGTTCGCCGAGGAGCGCGTCGACGTCGCGATCTACGAGGCCGGCCTCGGCGGGCGCTACGACGCGACGACCGCCGTGCCCGTGGACGCGGCGATCGTCACCCGCATCGAGCTCGAGCACACCGCGGTGCTCGGCGACACGATCGCGACGATCGCCGGCGAGAAGGCGCCGGTCGTGCGGCCGGGCGGCCTCGGGCTCACGTCGACGACCGGCGACGCGCTCGCCGCGATCCGACGGCACGCGGCCGCGGTCGGCGCCGAGCTGCTCGTGCTCGACGAGCACTTCGGCCTGCGCGAGGTCACCGCGGACGGCGCCGGCGCGCGCGGGCGGCTCCGGCTGCCCGACGGCGACGAACGCCCGTTCTCGCTGCCGGCGGCGACGGCTTTC
>CALKYL010000317.1 GCA_938003515.1 uncultured bacterium | reverse complement strand
CGGCCTTCGCCCGGAACGCGGCGGCCGACGGCTCGGCGCGCTTCCTGCAGCCGCTGCGCGTCGACCTGCTGCGGCGGCCGCGCTGAGCCGCGCTACGCCTTCTTGCCGCCGCCCCCGCCGCCGCGCAGCGTCGCGCCCTGGCAGGCGATGAACAGGAACAGGAACGCGTAGGTCAGCGCGAGCTCCCCCTTGTTGAGCGTCGGGATCGCGTTCTCGTCGAAGCGGAACTGCCAGTGGAACTGCGCGTACGCGACCGCCATCGTGCCGCTGGCGAGGAACGCGGCCCAGCGCGTGAACAGCCCGACGGCCACCAGCACGCCGCACGCAAGCTCGATGACGCCGCCAAGCCACAGCTGCGACGGGAATTCCACCTGGTTGCCCAGCACGCCGAAGACCTTCTGCAGGCCGTGGAACGCGAACATGAGGCCGATGACGACGCGCAGCAGCACGTAGGCGATTCCGGCGCGGGGGGCGAGGTGCTTGTCGAGCATGCGCGCAAGCTAGCACGGCCGCCGGGCGACCGCGCTCACGATCCTGCTCGCGCTGCGCCCGCAGGACCGCGGAGCGACCGCGGATCGGACCCGCGACCGCGCGGCAGACGCTATGCTCCGCCGAGGATCCGAACCGAGGAGGAACCGTGCTGCGCATCGCTGCTCCGCTGATCGTCTCGTCGCTGCTCGTCGCCCAGGACGCGGGTTCGGACGCGACGGACCGTAGAGCCACGGACCAGGAGACCGCCGATCGGCACGCGAAGCTCGACCTCGACGTGCTCTACGTCGGCGCGCCGGAGCACCCGCGCACCACCGCCTGGCGCGACTTCCTCGCGCCACGGACCGCAGGGTTCCGGGTCGTCGACGCCGAGAGCTTCGCCGAAGCCGACGCGGCCGGCGCCGACGTCGTCGTGCTCGACTGCCCCGATCCGATCGTGCGCGACGAGAACGGACGGCCGACGCGCATCGCGGTGCCGCAGCCGAAGCAGCTGACGGCCTCGTTCGCGACGCCGACGGTCGTCGTCGGCGGCATGGCGCTCGTCACCGACCGCCTGCAGCTCAAGCCCGACTGGCTTTGAATGTGTCTGTACGAAGAGGCCCACGGTGTGGACGCCTCGCATCCGATCTTCCAGGGGCCGATCCCCGTCACGCCGACCCTGCACGCGATGGAGACGCCGGCCCACTACCGGCGGCATCCGGACGGCCGCGACCTCGGCCCGACGATGCCGGCGTGGCGCGTGCACCGCGGCGAATGCTCGCAGTACATCGGCGTCGTCGCCGACGGCCACGGCTTCGAGGACAGCCCGGACGCCGAGTGGATCGCGAGCGGCCGCAACAGCAAGAACCACCGCGCCGCCGCGCTCGCGCGGCAGGGCACCTTCTTCCACTGGGGCTTCGCCGCGTCGCCGCCCGAGATGACCGAGGAGGCGCGCGCGGTGTTCCTCAACACGCTCGTCTACATGCAGCGCTTCGACGGCCACCCGCCGCTCGCCGTCGGCGAGGGCCGGTCGCGCGAGTGGCTGCGGGTGTACGTGGCCAACGGCGCGCCCAGCGCCTACGCGAAGAAGCAGCTGCCCGAGGCGTGGCTCGCCGCCGCCGGAGACGACCCCGACGCGCTGGCCGCGCTGTGCGACGCCGAGCTCGGCCATGTGCGCCACGTCGACGGCCGCTGGCAGGTCGACGCCGACTGCGAGGCGCTCGGGATCGACAACCGCGAGGTCGCCGGCCTCCGGCGCTGCGTCGAACTGCTCGACGACCAGGACCACGGCGACGCGGCCCGCCGCGTGCTCGAGCGCTACACCGGCGAGTCGTTCGCCGACGCCGCGGCGTGGCGGCGCTGGCTCGACGGCTGCGGCGACCGGCTGTTCCACAGCGATCGGGTCGGCATGTTCGCCGTGGCCCCCGCCGACCTGCCCGCGCCGCACCGCGCGGAGCGCGTCAGCTGGCGGTGACGCTGACGCCGTCGCTGACCAGCAGGCCCTGCGGGAACAGGCCTGCGCACTGCACGTGGAACGTCACCGGTCGCACGCTCGCCGGCAGCGGCAGCGCGAACTGGCCGTTCGGCGGGATCAGCAGCACGTCCGGGGACGGCAGCAGGATGCACGGCACGGCGGCGTTGGCGCCGAGCAGGACCGGCTGCGCGGCGAAGCCGACGACGATCACCGATGGGAACGGGAACTGCTGCGTCAACACCACGCCGGTGTCGTCGAACGACGGCTGCACGAGCGGTGCCGGCGGCGGCTGCACGCTCGCGCACGCGGCGACCGGCGTGACGATCGTCAGGTCGTTGTCGGGCAGGAGACGCACGGACGTGTAGTCGAAGCTGCCGAGCTGGCCGCCGAGCGTCGCCGTGACGATCACGCGCACGTCGAACGGCTGCGGCCCGAGCGCGACCGGCGTGCTCGCGCCTTGCAGCGGCGAGACGTTCGGCACGTCGATCGTGCCGTCGTTGCCGTAGTCGAGCGCGACCGTCGGCATCGGGGCCCCGGGCGACAACTCCACGAAGCGCCGGACGTCGAGCGTCGCGGCGCGCGGGGTCGGCGACGTGAACCGGACCAGGAACGCGTGCGGGCCGGCCTCGCCGGTGAAGAACGGCAGCTGCGCCGGATTGCCGATCGAGTGCGTCAGGTTCACGACCGCGAACGTGCTCGTCGCGAGAGCCTGGTATACGACACCCACCTCGCCGGGCGCGTTCGGCAGCGAAGCCCCGATCCCACCGGAAGACGGCAGCGGCCCCGGCGGCACCGTGACGACGGCGGGCCCGCCTCCGACCGAGACCTGCGCCGTAAGCGGCGTGAAGGCAGACAGCTCGACCCCGACCGGCTGCGCAGCGAGCGGCAGGCCGAGCACCAGGGCGGCCGCGAACGGAACGACGTCGAGAGGCGGGTGCATGCGAGACGGTATCCCCGCTGCCGGGACCGGTAACTCCGACGGCCGCCCGGTGACCAGGGCCCACCGCCGGGCTAGAACACGCGCATGCGCCCCCTCTCGCCCGTCGTCGCCACGCTGCTCGGCGCGCTCGTGTCAGCGCAGACCTACGACGCCCGGGACGTCGTGCGCACCCGAAACGGCGACGAGGTCCGGGGCCGCGTCAGCCGCTACTACGCGCCCGACGCGCTGCTCTTGCTGCAGGGCAACCAGCGGGTGCGCGTGCCCCGCGCGGACGTCGCCTCGGTCGAGACCGTCAACGACCGGCTGCGCGAGTTCTACCGCCGGCTCGAGGCCGGCGGCGCCAACGCGAAGTACCGCTGGATGCTCGCCGAGTGGGCCGAGGCCCAGGGGCTGCCGGGCATGGCGCGGGCGCTCGCGCTCGAGATCGTGATCGACGACGACGCGCACGAACCGGCGCACGAGCTGCTCGGCCACGCGAAGACCAAGCGCGGCTGGCGCTGGCCGCTCGGCGACAGGTCGGTCGACCGCGAGCGATGGCTCGAGCACCACGCCGACATGGGCCACCCGCTGACGCTGACGGGCGAGCACTACACGGTCGAGACCGACGCCGAGCCGAAGGCCGCGGTCTACGCGCTGCTCGACCTCGAGCGCCTCTACCTGCACTGGATGGACACGTTCGGCGAGCCGCTGCAGCTGCGCGAGGCGCTGATCCCGATGCGCGCGCGCATCTGGCGCTCGCGCGACGAGATGCCGGGTCTGTCGTCGTCGCACAAGCGCGCCTACTCGTACGCGATCTGCGTCGCCGTCGACCACGGCACGACGTGCATGGTGTCGCCGACGACCCACGAGGTGAGCGAGCTGTTCATGCTGGGTACGCAGATGGCGATCGGCGCCACGCTCGCCGACGCGCAGAACGACGGCGCGCCGATGACCGACCTGCTCGACTGCCCGTGGGCGATCATCGGGCTCGCGCAGTGGATGGAGACGTGCTTCACCGGCGCCCCCGGCCGCGCCCAGCCGCGCGCGCCGCAGCTGCGCGGCGGCGCCGTCGCACGGCTGAAGCGCGAGCGGCCGAACCTCAAGCGCCTGCTCGCGGCGAAGTATCCGCAGTTCTACGACGCGAACAGCAGCACGCAGGAGCGCTGGGACTCGAGCTGGGCGCTGGCGCACTTCCTGCTCGACCCGACCCGGAAGCCCGATCTGCGGGACGGGTTCCACCGCTACCTGTCGCTGACGATCGCCCAGGGCGCGGGCCTCAGCAGCTCGACGTTCGACAAGGCGATCGGCGTGCGCATCGAGGACGTGCAGAAGGCGATGTACGCCTGGATCGCGTCGCTCTGACGCAGCGCGGACCGGGCGGTCGCCGCCGCGGGCGAGCCCGGGGTAAGCTGCGTCGCCCCGCGGCCATGCTCCTTCGCCTCCACCCCGTCCGCCTGCTCGTCGCGGCCCTCGTCCCGGCCCTCGTCGCCGCCCCGCTCGCCGGACAGACGTCGCTGCCGGTGCAGGTCGAAGCCGACGTCGACACGTCGGCGCTCGCGGCCACCGGTCGCGCGACGCTGCGGCTCGCGTTCACGACCGAAGCGCCGCTCGACGAACCGTACGCGGTGCGCGCCGAGCTGCGGCTCGAGGGCAAGGCGCTGCAGCGCCGCGACCACGCGCCGCCTGTGCCGACCCGAGAGTGGCGGGCCGGCGAGCCGGTGCGCTACGAGCTGACGCTCTTCTTCCCGCTGGCGCCGGCCGGCGGCGGCAAGGTCGACGTGCTGCTCGGCTTCCTCGATCCGGCCGACGAGCGCCGCGTGCGGCCGCCGCTGACCCGGCAGGTGCCGCGCGACGGCATGGCGCCGGTCGCGTCGTTCCGGCTGCCGGACCTGTCCGGGCCGATGGACGAAGCCGCCGTCGACGCGACCGTCGACGAAGCGCTCGCGCTCGCGAAGAAGGACCCGCGCGCGGCGTGGGACCAGCTCGAGTTCGCGTTCCGGCGGCTCGACGACTACCGGCTGAAGGAGCGGCTGCAGAAGGCGCTGTTGCAGGTCGGCCGCATGCCGCCGGCGGAGCTGAGCTTCGAGGAGCAGGCGATCGTCGCCGGCCGCATCCGTGCCGAGCGCGCGCGCTACCTGCGCCAGGTCGCGGGCAGGCTGTTCGACCGCGGGAGGCTGTTCGGCGCGCTGGTGCTGCTCGACGAGGTCGGCGGCGCGCTGCAGGAGGACGCCGACCGCGCCGTGCTCGGCGCGCTCAAAGACGCCCAGCGCGTCACGAAGGACCGCGACGGCATCGCCGAGCAGGTGTTCGGCTTGACGAAGGAGCAGCAGACCGAGGTCGACCGGCTCGCCGCCGAGCACGCCGACGAGGCCGAGCGGCTCGCGTTCGGCGTCGAGCTGGCGAAGAAGAAGCCGAAGCGCGCCGTCGCGCGCGAGCTGGTGCGCACCGTCGAGTTCACGCCCGAGCTGCGCGAAGAGGCCGCCGAGGCGCGCCGGGCGATCGAACGCGCCTGGCTCGCCGACGTGCCGCCGGAGGAGCGCGCCGAGGCCGACGCCGCGAGGAACCACCCCGCGTGGGCGCGCACGGCGCGCCGCGCGAGCCACCGGCTGGTGCTGATCGGGCCCGAGCGCCTGGTCGACGGCGTCGTCGACGACAGCCTGCTGCGCTTCGACCTCGCCTACCTCTACCTGACCGACCTGTTCGGCCGCGTGCCGAACCCCGACGGCGACCGCGTCACCGTCTACTTCAAGGAGCTGTGGGAGTTCGGCGGCGGCATCGGCGGCGGCAAGATCATCGACGTCGGCCGCGCCGACCCCGAGCAGAAGGAGCTGCGCGTCGACGGCGGGCTCTACTACCACGAGCTGACGCACTGCGTCGACGACACCAGCCCCGTCTACCCGGGCTTCCGCGAAGGGCTCGCCGACTTCGGCGCGGCGTTCTGCTACCACGAGCTCGGCCAGGTCGCGCAGGCGCGCGCGGCCTTCGGCGCCGCGCAGCGCGCGTT
>CALKYL010000316.1 GCA_938003515.1 uncultured bacterium | reverse complement strand
CGCGGCCGCCGTCGCGGTCGCTGCTGCGCCGACCGGGCGCCTGCTTGTTGCGCACGTCGTCGGACGCCGCCTTCTGCGCGTCGCGCAACGTCATCTCGTCGCACTGCTGGCGGCCTTCGAGCACCGCGTCGGCGAGCTTGCCGAGGATCAGCTGCACCGAGCTCATCGCGTCGTCGTTGGCCGGGATCACGATGTCCGCGAGCGACGGGTCGCAGTCGGTGTCGAGGATGCAGACGACCGGCACGTTCATGCGCTTCGCCTCGCGCATCGCGTTGTCCTCGCGGCGCGGGTCGATGACGACCAGCGCGCCCGGCAGGCCGTAGAGCTCGCGCACGCCGTCCAGGTTGCGGCGGATGCGCTTGATCTCGCGACGGATCGTCGCCTGGTCCTTCTTCTTGTACTTCTCGATCGCGCCCGACGTCTCGAGCTGCTCGAGCTCGAGCAGCCGCGCGAGGCGCTCGCGCACGGTCGAGAAGTTGGTCAGCGTGCCGCCGATCCAGCGCTCGGTCACCGAGGGCATGTTGCAGCGCCGCGACTCGGTCTCGACGACCGGGCGGATCTGCTTCTTGGTCCCGAGGAACAGGATCTGGGCGCCGGTCGCCGCCAGCGAGCGCAGGAAGTGGGTCGCCCGGTAGAGACCGCGGATCGTCTCCTCGAGGTTGATCACGTGGATCTTGTGCCGCTTGCCGTGGATGTACGGCCGCATCTTCGGGTTCCAGCGGCTGGCCTGGTGACCGTAGTGGACACCGGCGTCGATCAGGTCTTTCGCGGTAACGAGGGGCACGTGCTGCGGGCTCCTTGCCTCGGAGTCGGTCGTGGCGGACGGAAATGGAGGGGCGAGGATGGTAGAAACGGGCCCGATGCCGTCAGGCGTTCGCCGCGCCCCGGCCGGCCGCAAGCCACGCCGGCGACGCGCCGAGCGGCCGCGGCCGCCCCCTTCCGCACCGGCCCCCGGCTGCTAGACTCTGCCTGCGGTTCAGGGACCCCGGCACCGGGCGACGGCCCGCCGCGGCCGCTACGGCGACCACGCGCGGAAGCCGCTCGACCACGCGCGTTTCGGGGTTTCCGGGGCACTCGCCTGCCAGCCGCGCCAACTCCACCGAGTCACACCCTCTTCGCCAACGACAACGAGGCCCGTGCCCCCCGCCGATCCCGCCACCGCGTCCGCCCGGGCAGGCCTTACCGACCACGTGCCCAGCACCGATCCCCCTCGCACGTCCGGCGGGCAGGAGCCCGGACCGGAGCGCCGGCCGACCACGCAGGTCGTGCTGGTCATGAACCACAACCGCGACCCGCTCGACGAGCTGACGACCGCGCTCGCGCGCAGCGGCTACGAGGTGCGGCTCGGCGATTCGCTCGCCCAGAGCCACCGGCTCGCCGGCGAGCGCCGGCCCGACGTCGTGCTGCTCAACCCGCTCGTCCTGTGCGAGGACGGGGTCGAACTGCAGCTGCTCGAGCACCTGCAGAAGGAGGACGACCCGGTGCCGGTCATCCTGCTGGTCGACGACCTGCAGGCGCTGGCCGACGCGCGCGGCCTCGACGTGCCCTTCCGCGACTTCGTGCTCAAGCCGTGCTCGCCCGCCGAGTGCGTGCACCGCGTCGAGCTCGCGCTCGAGACGCGCCGCCGGATCCGCGGGCTGCAGACGCGCGCGCGCCAGCTCGAGAGCCAGGTCAGCGTCGACTTCAAGACCGGGCTGACGAGCGAGCTGTGGATGAAGCGCATCCTCGCGCTCGAGTGGAAGCGCGCCCAGCGCCACCAGAACCCGCTCTCGCTGCTGCTCGTCGACGTCGACGACTTCAAGGGCGTGAACGACTCGACCGAGTACGCGTTCGGCGACGAGGTGCTGCGCCGGGTCGCCGACGCGCTGAAGGGCAACGTGCGCGAGACCGACTTCGCGGCCCGCTTCGGCGGGGACGAGTTCTGCGTGCTGCTGCCGCAGACCAGCCCCGCGGAGGCCGTGCAGACCGCGCTCCGCATCCGCCAACGCATCTCCGGCATGACGGTCGACAGCGGCGGCTACCAGCGGCAGGTCACGGTCTCGATCGGGGTCGACAGCTACGACGGCCGCTCCGCGTCGAGCGTCGACCAGCTGCGCCGCAACGCGAACCGCGCGCTCCAGGAGGCCAAGCGCCGGGGCAAGAACCAGGTCTGGCTCTACAGCGGCGCCGAGGCTCAGGCCAGCGGCTCGGCCGCCGAGGGCTGAGCGCCGCCGCCGACCGGCGCGGCCGGCAGCTCGACGACGGTGCGGAAGCCGCGCCCGGGCACGGACTCGACGCGCATCGAGCCGCCGTGGTTCTGCACGATCGAGTAGCTGATGAACATGCCCAGCCCGCTCGCGTCGGGCCGGTCCTTCTTGCTGAAGAACGGGTCGAAGACGCGCGGCAGGTCCTCTTCGGCCATGCCCGGCCCGTCGTCCTCGACCTCGATCGACACCCTGCCGTCGGCCGCGCGCGCGCGGACGGACACCGTGCCCTGCCGCTCGCCGATCGCGTCGAGCGAGTTCAGGAACAGGTTGAGCATCACCTGCTGGATCTCGTGCGCGTCGCCGTGGACCGGCGGCAGGTCGTCGGCGACGTCGACGTGCAGCGCGACCCGTCCCTGCCGGAGCCGGTGGTCTACGAGCGCGCGCGCGCCCTCGACCGCGTCGCGTACGTCGAACGGCCGCGGCCGCGCGTCCTTCGGCGCGAACTCGAGCAGCCGTCGGGCGGTGCGCGCGATGCGCGACAGCCCGTCGTGCACGAGCTGCAGGTAGACGCGCTGGCGCTCGGTCAGGTTGTCGGCCGTGCGCAGCCGGTTGACCGCGTTCTGCATGCCCCCGATCGGGTTGTTGACCTCGTGCGCGACGCCCGCCGCGAGCGTGCCGATCGTCGCGAGCCGCGAGCTCTGCACCAGCGCCCGCTCCTTCTGCTCGGTGGCGGCCACGGCCGCGCGCACGGCCTGCTCCAGCGTCGTGGTGTGGGTCTCGACCTGCGCGGCCATGCGGTTGAAGGTCGACACCAGCGGCATCAGCTCGGGGATGCGCTCCTCCTCGGGCAGCCGCACGTCGTAGCGCCCGGCACCGACCGCCGTCGCCGCGTCGCCGATCGCCTGCATCGGCCGCCGCACCAGCCGCCGCGTGCCCCAGAACAGGACGACCCCGAACAACAGCGTCGAGGCCGCGACGCCCAGGATCGACGTCCACAGCGGCAGCGACGTCGGCAGCCGCAGCCGGAACTTCGGCACGAACCAGATGTAGCCGACGACGTCCCCGCGCTGGCGCAGCGCCTGGCAGTAGCCCTCGGCGACCGGCACGAGCCCGTCGGTCTCGCGCGCTTCGCTCATGCCGGCGACCACCGCCTCCAGCCGGAAGCGGTCGGGGTCGCGGTGCAGCGCCCCGAGCGGGTTGAGGTAGACCCCGGCGAACGGCGGCCTGCCGCTGGTCACGATGACGTCGTCGTAGAGCTCGCGCGTCGAGCGGCTGCGCAAGAGCCGCCGCACGACCGCCGCGCTGGTGGCGGCGTCGCTGAGCGCCGCCGGCGAGTAGACGCGCTCGAGCTCGGCGAACGACTCCTGGACGGACGCGCGCAGGAGCTCGCGCTGGTTCTCGAACCACTGCTGCTGCGAGTGGTGCAGGAAGAACTGCACGCTGCCGACGGTGACGACGTTGAGCGCCAGCGCCAGCAGCAGGATGCGCCAGGCGAGCGACACGCTATCTCTTGCTCATCTGCTGCATCATCGTCAGGAGCGGCATGAACAGCGCGAACACGATGAAGCCGACGGCGACGGCCATGACGACCAGCAGGATCGGCTCGATCAGCTTGAACGTCGTCTCCACCGTCTGGTCGACCTCGGTCTCGTAGCGGTCGGCCACCTTGGTCAGCATGCGGTCGAGCTCGCCGGTCTGCTCGCCGACGTCGACCATGTTGACGACGATGTCGTCGAACATGCCGCTCTCGCCCATCGGCACGGCGAAGCCGGCGCCCTCGCGGATCGACGACTGCACGTCGGCGACCGCGCCCTGCATGTGCACGTTGTTGGTCGACGCGTGCAGGATCTCCAGCGCCTCGAGGTGCGGCACGCCGCTCTGGATCAGCGTGCCGAAGGTGCGCGCGAACCGCGCGACGAGGCTCTTGTGCACGAGCCCGCCGAACAGCGGCACGTGCAGCGCGATGCGGTGCATGACGCGGCGGTAGCCGGCGACCTTCGCGAGCAGCAGGCGGTGCAGCGCCAGCAGCAGCACGGCGCCGAGCAGGTACGACCACCACCAGACCTTCAGGTGGTCGCCGATGCCCATGACGAGCTCGGTCGTCCAGTGCAGGTTGCCTTCGCCGAGCGTCGCGAACACCGACTTGAACTTGGGGATGACGAACGCGAACACGAGCAGCAGCACCAGCACCGCGACGACGAGGATCGCCACCGGGTAGGCGAGCGCCCCCTTGACGCGCGACTTGATCGCCTCGCTCTGCGTCAGGAAGCCGCTCAGCCGGTTGAGGATCTCCTCCTGCACGCCGCCCGCCTCGCCGGCGCGCACCATGTTGGTGTAGAGGGGATCGAAGACCATGTCGTGCTTGGCCATCGCCTCGGACAGCGCCGTGCCGCCCTCGACGTCCTCGAGCAACGAGCCCGCGATGCGCTTCATCGCGCCCTGCGGCAGCTGGCCCTCGAGGATGCGCAGGCTCTTCGTGATCGGAATGCCGGCGTTGAGCAGCACCGCGAGCTGGCTCGTGAACTCGGCGAGCACGCGCGCGGTCACGCGGTTCCTGCCGAACGGCAGCGACAGCCCGCCGCCCGCCGGCTCGGCGGCGGCCGGTCGGGTCGCCACCGCCGCGGCAGAGGCTCTGGGAGCGGAGATGCGGCGCTGCAGTTTCTTCGGCATCGACGGGCGGCCCGGGTCTGTCGGAACCCGGATCGGGAGGGCCGGGATCGGAGGGGCCCTCCCATCGTTGCCCATGCGCGTTGGCGGAGCAACGGGCTACGCGCGGAGTCCGCGAGGCCCCGGCTACCCGCCCAGCTCCCGCAGCACGTCGACGCCCACCAGCCGGCGCCCGGCCCAGGCGAGCACGACCACGGCCGCGGCG
This sequence comes from uncultured bacterium, assembly GCA_938003515.1. The sequence continues at coordinate 806 of CALKYL010000316.1, read as the reverse complement.
AGCACGAGCCAGGGCCAGAGCTGCACGCGCAGCGAGACGGGCCGCGGCCATTGCGCGCGCACGCCCGGACGCTCCGTCCGGGGCAGATCGACGTCGGTCGTACGACCGCCGAACGCGGGCACCCGCACGTCGACGACGACCGCGGTCGCGTTGTCGGGACCGCCGCCGTCCAGCGCCGCCTGCACGAGCCGTTCGGCCGCCGCGGCGGGTGGACCGGACGCGGCGAGCCGCGCGAAGGAGGCCTCGGGCACGACGTTCCAGACGCCGTCGCTGACCAGCACGAACCGGTCGCCCGCGGCGAGCTCGAACTCCGCCTCGTCGACGGTGCTGTCGGCCTGGCCCCCGCCGATGCACCGCGTCAGCAGGCTCTCTCCTTCGCCGACCGCGTGGTCCTCGGTCAGCGGCCGGCACGCGCCCTCGCGCACGCGGTAGAGCCGCGTGTCGCCGACGTGGCCGACGACCGCGCGGCCGTCCCCGAACCAGACGGCCGTCATCGTCGTGCCCATGTCGCGCAGCGCCGGCACCGCGTCGGCCGCCTCGAGCACGCGCTCGCTCGCGGCGGCGAAGGCGCGCCGCATGCGCTGGGCGTCCGGTCCCTCGGCGCCGTCGAGCAGCGCGCCGCCGAGCGCCCGCAAGGCGGTGCGGCTGGCCTCGGCGCCGCCGGCGACGCCGCCCATGCCGTCGGCGATCGCCGCGACGAAGCCGGCCGGTCCCGCGCCGGTCGCCGCCGCGAGCAGGTAGTCGTACTCGTTGCCGCCGCGCACGAGGCCGGTCTGGCTACAGACCCCAACCCCGAGACCCTCGGG
>CALKYL010000315.1 GCA_938003515.1 uncultured bacterium | reverse complement strand
CTCCGGCGATGCTAGCTGACGGACTCGCCCCGAATCGACGCCTGCGCCCGGCGCGCGGGGCGGCGGCGTCCCGGCTCGCGCTGGCCGCGGCCTGCTCGACGCTTCCGGACTCGTCGTTGCCGCCCCACGCCGACCACGAGTTCGACGCCGCGTTCGTCGTCGGCGCCGACGGCCGCCTCGCGTTCCCCGTGACGGGCGACGACGTGGTCGTGCGCCGGGTCGAGCTGTCGCCGCCGCCGCTCGGCGAGGGCTTCTCCGCCGACGGCGCGCGCTGGTTCCTCTACCCGCCGGGCGCGCGCGTGACCGCGCGCGGCAGCCTGCGCGCCTACGCCCGCGACGGCGGCCGGGTGCCGCCGCTGTCGGAGCTGCTGTCCGGCGCGACCCTCGATGCTGGCGACGCGCACGCTGGCGACGCGGAGCGGCAGGAGTAGAGTCCCGGAGATGAAGACGTGGCGCCTGGTGCTGGCGTCGGCCTGGCTGCTCGGCTGCACGGCCGTCAACGCGGCCGCCGACGGCGTTCCGACCGACGGCCTGCCCGCCGACTGGGACGCGGTCATGGGCGAGGTCGACCGCGCCTGCGGCGACCTCGACCGGCTGCTGCTCGAGAAGCCGCAGGGCGACCTCGCGACCGCCGCCCTGCGCGCCGACCGCGCGGCCGCGGTGGTGCGCCTCGGCTACGGCGCGCTCGAGGACCGCACGGTGCCGGACTTCGCGCAGCTGGCCCGCGACTGTGAGTCGTGGTTCCTGCAGGTGGCGCTCGAGGCCCGCCAGGGACGCGGCGAGCTGGCGGCCGATCGCTACCGCACCGGCTACGAACGCCACTGCAACCGCTGCCACGACGCGCACGACCGCGTGCACGGATGAGCGGCGGGCCGGCGGAGCAGCCGCGCACCGTCGTCGAGCCGACGACCGGTCGACCGATCCTGATGTCGCCGGTGCGCCAGCGCCGGCCGATGCACACCGGCAGGGACCGGTCGCAGCCCTGTCCGTTCTGCCCCGGCAACGAGGCGGCGACGCCGCCCGAGGTCGACGGCGAACGCCCGGACGGCGGCCCGCTCGGCGCGGCCGGCTGGCTGGCGCGCGCGTTCCCCAACCTCTACCCGGCGTGCGCGCACCACGAGGTGATCGCCGAGGGCTCGGCCCACCTCGAGCACCCGGCCGACCTCGACGCCGGAACGCTCGCGGCGTGCGCGCGGCTGTGGCAGCGCCGCATCGCCGCCCTCGAAGCCGCGCCCGGCGTCGCGTGCGCGTACTTCTTCAAGAACGTCGGCGCCAGCGCCGGCGCGTCGATCGCGCACAACCACAGCCAGGTGCTCGGACTCGAGGAGCTGCCGCCGCGGCTCGTGCTCGAGCAGGAGCAGCAGCGGCGGCTGGGCCGCTGCCCGTGGTGCCGCACGCTCGCGACCGCCGAGGACGACGGCCGGCTGGTGTTCGCCGACGCGCGCTTCGCGATCGTCGCGCCCGAGCCGCCGAAGCTGCCGTTCGAGACCTGGCTCCTGCCGCGCGCCTGCGAGTCGGACTTCCTCGCCGCCGATCCGGCGGCGCTCGCCGGCGACCTGCACGCGTGGTTCCGCGCGGTCGGCCGGAGCCTCGACCGGCCGCCGCTCAACCTGTGGCTGCACCAGATCCCGGCCGACCGGCGCGGCGGCGCGCCCTTCCACTGGCACTTCGAGCTGCAGCCGCGCACCGGCCAGCTCGCCGGCCTCGAGCTCGGCGGCGACATGTACATCAACTCGGTGCCGGCGCCGGTGACGGCGGCGAGGCTGCGCGCCGGTCTGGCCGCGGACTGACGAACGCACGCACGGCTTTTGCCGGCGGTCCGTTGCATCGCGGGGGAGCCCGCGGGACAGTCCGCCCGCACCACAGCCCTCTCGGAGCAGATGAGCACACAGAACCAGCAGTGGGGCTCGCGCCTCGGTGTGATCCTCGCGGTGTCCGGCTCGGCCGTCGGCCTCGGCAACTTCCTGCGCTTCCCCGGCCAGGCGGCGGCCAACGGCGGCGGCGCGTTCATGATCCCCTACCTGCTCGCGCTGGTGCTGCTCGGCATCCCGATCGGCTGGGCCGAGTGGACGATGGGGCGCTACGGCGGCCGCAAGGGCTTCCACTCGGCGCCCGCGATCATCGGCATCTGGTGCAAGGGCGCGATCGGCCGCTACCTCGGCGGCTTCGGGGTGCTGATCCCGCTCGGCGTCTACTTCTGGTACGTGCTCGTCGAGACGTGGTGCCTCTACTACGTGCTCCAGTACCTGACGGGCGGCATCGGCATCGACCCGACGACCCCGGTCGAGACGCAGGCGCAGGTCACGCGCGACTTCTTCGCCGACGTCACCGGCAGCGCCGCCAACGGCGCGCTGTTCACCGACGGCGTGCACCCGATCGTCTGGACCTTCTTCTTCGTCGCGGCGCTGAACATCTTCTTCGTGTTCCGCGGCATCTCGAAGGGCATCGAGGCCGTCTGCAAGGCGGCGATGCCGATCATGGCCGTGCTCGGCGTGATCATCCTGGCGCGCGTCCTGACGCTCGACGGCAACACGCCGCCCGACGCGGCCGGCGAGATCACCGTCTCGCACGGGCTCGGCTTCCTGTGGAACCCGCAGTTCGCGGCGCTGACGAACTTCCAGACCTGGCTCGCCGCCGCCGGCCAGATCTTCTTCAGCCTGTCGGTCGGCTTCGGCGTGATCATCAACTACGCCAGCTACATGAAGAAGAGCGACGACGTGGTGCTGTCCGGCATCACCGCGTCGGCGACCAACGAGTTCTTCGAGGTCGTGCTTGGCGGCCTGATCACGATCACGGCGTCGGTCGTGTTCGTCGGCGTGATGGCGACGATGGAAGGCGCCAGCGGCGGCTCGGTGAGCCTCGGCTTCAAGACGCTGCCGATGGTGTTCGCGCAGATGCCGGGCGGCAACCTGTTCGGCGGCGCGTTCTTCCTGATCCTGTTCCTCGCCGCGATCACCAGCTCGCTGTCGATGCTGCAGCCGACCAAGGCGTTCTTCGAGGAATCGCTCGGCGTCTCGCGCACCGTGTCGACGACGATGGTCACGGCGTGGGGCCTGATCGGCAACTTCTTCGTCCTGTGGTTCAGCAAGAACCTGGTCGCGCTCGACACGATCGACTTCTGGGTCGGCACGTTCTTCATCCTCGTCGTCGCCGCGATCCAGATCATCGCGTTCGGCTGGATCTTCGGCGTCGACAAGGGCATCGAGGAGGCGCACCACGGCGCGAACATGCGCATCCCGCGCTTCTTCCGGCACGTCATCAAGTACGTGTCGCCGCTGTTCCTGCTGGTCGTCATCGTCGGCTTCTGCATCAACAACGTGCCGGGCTACCTCGCGACCCTGTTCGGCGACACCGAGGACGCCGGTTACGCGCGCACCACCTGGGTCCTGATCCTCTTGACGATCGGCGGCATCGTCGCGATCACCGCGGTCGGAAGCCGTCGCTGGCGCGCCCAGGGTCTCGACCTGGACGGCCGCAATCCGGCAGACTGAGGAGACCATGCTCGCACTGCTGCAACAGGCGGCCGAAG
>CALKYL010000314.1 GCA_938003515.1 uncultured bacterium | reverse complement strand
CGCTGCCCGGCACGAGCGCGAGGTGGTGCCGGTCGAGCAGCTGTCGGCACACGGCGAGGTCGTCGAGCCCGCGCTTCTCGCACACTTCACGCAGGTCGATGAGCGCGTAGAACGCGCCCTTCGGCGGCGTGATCCGGGCGCCCGGCAGCGCGCGGACGGCGTCGACGAGGAAGCGCCGTCGCTCGTCGAACGACCGACGGCGGCGCGCGACCTCGTCGGGAAGCGGGTCGCGGCACGCCTGCAGCATCGCCGCCTGGCTGATCGTGCACGCGTTGCCCAGCACCTGGCTCTGGATGCGCGTCGCGGCCGCGACGACGTCCCTCGGCCCGGCGAGGAAGCTCGTGCGCCAGCCGGTCAGCGTGTGGCTCTTGGTGAAGCCGTTGACGACCACGGTGCGCTCGCGGCCGCCCGGCACCGCCGCCGGCGACACGTGCTCGGCGCCGTCGTAGGTCAAGGTCGCGTAGATCTCGTCCGAGACGATCCAGAAGTCCAGGCGGCGCGCGACGTCGACCAGCGCCGCGACGTCGTCGCGGGTCGGTACGGCGCCGGACGGGTTGTTGGGCCAGTTGACGATCAGGCCCTTGGGCGCGTGGCGGCGCGCGGCCGCTTCGATCGACGCCGCGTCGTGCACGAAGCCGCGGGCCGGATCCGGCGCGACGATCACCGGCTCGCCGTTGGAGACCGCCACGAGCGCCGGATACGAGACCCAGTAGGGGGCGAGGACCAGGACGCGGTCGCCCGGCTCGACGATCGCGGCGAGCGCCATGTGCAGCGCGGCCTTCGCGCCGGCGCAGACCATGACCTCGTCCGCCGTGTAGTCGAGCCCGAACGTCTCGAGCCACCTGGCGCCGGCCGCGCGCAGCTCGGCCACACCGGCGGCCGCCGTGTAGCGATAGTTGCCCTGCTCGATCGCGGCGATGCCGGCGCGCGCGATCGGCTCGGGCGTCGGGAAGTCCGGTTCGCCGGCGCCGAGCGACACGACGTCGTGGCCCGCCGCCTTGAGCAGGGCCGCCTGGGCCGCGATCGCCAGGGTCGCGGACTCGGCGATGCTGCGGGAGCGTGCGTTCGGGACCAGGCCGGCCATCGCCCGAGTAGAGCCGCCGCGTCGCGGCAAGGCAAACCCGGGGAAGGTCGCGCCGGCGCGCGCGTCGAACGCCCGCCGCGACGCGGCGCGGTGCGTGCAGAGACGCCGGGAGCGCGGGTTCCCACACGCGCAGGTGCCGGGTCGCCGAGCCGTTCGCTACGCTGCTGCGCCCGATGGCCAAGACGAAGACCACCCCGAGACGTTCGCGCCGCATCTGGCGCAACCTGCTGTTGACCGTGCTCGGACTCGCGGTGTTCCTGCTGATGTTCGTGTCGGCCTTCGTCTTCAACCCGTTCGAGGGCTCGCTCCCCGAACTGCGCGACATCGTGCCCCGCGGCGTCAACTTCTTCGTGCGCAAGCGGGCCCTGGACGAGGACTTCGCGGCGTTCCCCGTGCCGCGCTTCTGGTCGGAGATCACGGACGCGCGGGGTTTCTCGGCGGTGGAGCGCGGCAGCCTCGGCGCGGCCTTCCGGCAGGAGGGCCTCGACCAGGCGGTCCGGGACGCCGCGCAGGCGTTCGACCGCGTGCGCGACGACTCGGGCGGGTTCCTCGACGTGCTGCGCGACCTGATCGGCGAGGAGTTGATCGTCGCCGGCTACACGCAGGACTACTCGAGCGCGCCGGCGCGGCCGCTGGCGCGGCCGTGGTGGTGCGTCTACACGCGCGTCAACTGGCGGGTCAAGGCGCTGCACGGCCTCGCCGGCTTCGGGTTCGTGCAGGGCAAGCTGGCCGAGAACGGGGTCGCGATCACGTCGGAGGACGACCTGCTGGTCGTGCAGCCGCGCGCCGGCCAGGACCCGCTCTACATCAAGCGCCACCTGGACGCGCTGATGATCGCCAACAACAAGCGGTTGCTGGAGCAGGGGCAGCGCCTGATCGACGGCGGCCGCGAAGAGGAGCCGATCGGCCGCCAGCCCGCCTACACCGACGGCGCGGTCGCGCGCATCGAGCGGTGGGGCGAGGTCAACGCCGTCGCCGACCCGAACGCGGTCGAGTTCGTCGTCGAGCCCAATGCGTTCGACGGCTTCCGCCGCTTCGCGGCGCGGTGGCCGAACCCGCAGCACCCCGACAGCATGAACGAGCGCGTGCTCGCGAGCTTCTTGAAGCTCAACGGCTGGATGCAGGTCAGCGGCGGCCTGATCTTCGAAGACGACGTGCTCGCGGCGACCGGCCAGATCGGCCTCAACAGCAACGAGCACACGCCGTTCCAGAGCAGCTTCTACACGGCCGAGAACGAGCGGCGCGAGCAGTGGCTCGACCCGTTCCTGCGCATGGTGCCGGACACCGCGTGCGCGGCCGCGGCGCTGCGCATGCCGGCCGGCGAGTTCCTGCACGCGATGTTCGAGGCGCTCGAGCAGTCCGAGAAGGACCTGATCAACGACTCACTGCGGCGCACGACGTTCCAGGGCACCCAGCTGCAGGACGTGCGCGACCTGATCGACCGCGTGCGCGTCGCGTTCCGCTCGCGCACCGGCTTCATCTTCCGGCGCAACACGCCGGACATGTCGAAGGACGACGACGGCGAGCTGATGGTGCCGGTCGCCGCGAAGTCGCCGATGCCGCAGGTCGCCTGGGTGTTCTGGCTGCGGCAGGGCGGCGAGCCGCTGGTCGAGGAGCTCGTGATGATGCTGCGCACCTACTACACGAGCTTCGGTTTCCGCAAGGTCTGGCACCTGAAGGTGCCGTTCAGCGGCGGGTCGCTGCGCGAGCCGGTGACCGAGTTCACCAACCCCCAGATCCCCGCCACCGGCGAGATCGCGACGATCGTGTTCCGCGACTTCTTCGTCGTGTCCAACTCGGGGCCGCTGATCCGCGACATCCTGCGCACCCGCTACGCGGCGCAGACCGGCGCCCGTTCGGTGCGGGAGCTGCCCGAGTTCGAGGCGGCCGAGCGCGAGCTGCCGGCCGAGCCGAGCGGGCTGATCTGGCTCAGCGGGCCGAACCTCGTGCCCGTGCTCGACGACTACCTCGCGTTCGCCGACGCGAGCAGCACGGTGCCGAACCCCGAGTGGATGATGCTGACCCGGCCGAGCGCCGAGGAGCACGTGCGCCGCACCCGCTATCCGCAGTATCCGAGCAAGGCGAGCATGCCGCGCAGCCTGACCGAACCGGACGGCGAGTTCGACCGCGCGGTGGGCGCCTACCTGCGCGAGAAGTGGGCCGAGACCCGCACCAGCTTCACGGCGGAGGACCGCGCCGGCATCGAGCAGCTGCGCGGCATCTGCCAGATGCTCAAGGCAGCGGCGGTGCAGCTCGAGCTGCAGAACAACTCCATACGCTACACGGCGCGAGTGATAACGAACTTCCGCTGAGGGGGCGGCCGGGCTCGCGGCGCCGCCCCGGCCCGCGGGGGTTGAAAACGGCACCGCCCGCGATACCGTCCTGCTCCCTCACTGGACGCCCAGGTGGCGGAATTGGCAGACGCACTAGCTTGAGGTGCTAGCGCCCGTTTATTGGGCTTGCAGGTTCAAGTCCTGTCCTGGGCACCACTTTCCGCGCCCGCCGGCGCGGACGACGGATCGGGGACCGTCGGATCGAGGAGCGGTCGGGGCGCCTGCGCTCAGGCGCGGGCGACCCCGGCTCCGATAGCCCCGGCATGCCATCCGGGAGCCCGTCGCACCGGCGCCAGCGCGGTTTCACGCTGCTCGAGCTGATGATCGTCGTCGCGATCGTCGGCGTGCTCGCGAGCATCGGCGTTCCCCAATACGTCTCCGCGTTGCGCACGGCGCGGGTCGGCAAGGCCCGCCACGAGCTGGTCACGATCGCCCACGCGGTCGACGCCTACCGCGCCAACAACGGCGGACGGCTGCCCCTGACGCTGCACCAGGTCGGCTACGGCGGCAAGCGCGATCCGTGGGGCGTGCACTACTGCTACTTCAACTACGCCGACGGCACCGGCGACGGCCTCGAGTGG
>CALKYL010000313.1 GCA_938003515.1 uncultured bacterium | reverse complement strand
GGCGCCACATCAGTCTCTTCAGCGCGTAGAGCAGGTCGTCGTGCAGGAGCCGCGGCGGGTCGGCGGCCAGCTTCGGCCCCTCGGTGCTCCGCGGCAGGCCGGCGCGCGGGCCCGCGCGCTCAGCCTCGCGCGCCTCCGCCGCGGCGGCGTGCCCGGCGTGCAGACCGACGACCGCCCCTTCGAGCAGCGAGTTCGAGCCCAGGCGGTTCGCGCCGTGCAGGCCGGACGCCGCGGCCTCGCCGACCGCGTACAGCCCGGGCACGCTGGTGCGGCCGCGGCCGTCGGTCGCGGCGCCGCCGAGGAAGTAGTGGGCGCCCGGACGAACCGGGATCGGGTCGCGCGCGAGGTCCAGGTCGAACGTCCTGCAGATGTGCGCGATCGACGGGAACCGCTCGTGCGGGTCGCCCTCGAGCTCGCTGAGGTCGAGGTAGACGTGCGTGTCGTTGGTCGCGACCATGCGCTCGAGGATCGCGCGGCTCACGACGTCGCGCGGCGCGAGGTCGGCCATCGGGTGCACGCCGGGCATGAACCGCTCGCCGTTGCGGTCGCGCAGCACCGCCCCGGCGCCGCGCACGGCTTCGCTGATCAAGAAGCGCGACGCGCCGGCGATGTAGAGCGTGGTCGGATGGAACTGCACGAACTCGCAGTCGACCAGCCTCGCGCCGGCCCGGAAGCACAGCGCCTGGCCGTCGCCGCTCGCGCCGGTCGGGTTGGTCGTCTCGCGGTAGATCTGCCCGGTGCCGCCGGTGGCGATCACCACCGCGCCCGCCTCGACGGCGATCTCCATCGCCTGCTGGCGGCCGTTCTGCAGGCCGACGATGCCGACGCAGCGGCCCTCACGCAGCACGAGGTCGCGCACGAACACGTGCGGCCGCACGGTGACGCGCGCGTGGCTGCGCAGCGCCTCGACGAGGGCGCGCTGGAACTCCCGGCCGGTCGCGGCGCCCTGGCTTCGCACGACCCGCGGGTGGCTGTGGCCGACCTCGCGCGACAGCTCCAGGGTGCCGTCCCGGTCGCCCGGCGCACGGTCGAAGCGCGCGCCGAGCCGCTGCAGCCACTCGAGCGCGTCCTTCGCCCCGCCGACGATCTCGCGCACGACCCGCTCGGTCGCGATGCCCGCGCCGACCTTCAGGGTGTCGTCGACGTGCTGCTCGACGCTGTCCTCGGGCAGCTGCGCGACCGCGATGCCGCCCTGGGCCCAGGCGGTGTTGGTGACGTCGAGGTCGTCCTTCGTGACGAGCAGCACCTCGGCGCCGGCGTCCGCCGCGGCCATCGCCGTGGCGGCGCCCGCGATGCCCGAACCGACGACGAGCACGTCGGTCCGCAGCAGCGCGGTCGTGCGCAGATCGAACGGCGCCAACTGCGCGTGGAAGCGCGGCGTCGCGTGCGCGCCGTTCACGTACGCACCGGGATCAGGCCCCTGGCCCCGCGGGCACGACCTCGACGCCCTTCGGCGGCTCCGGCACGATCGGCGGCTCGCCCTTGTCCATCCAGATCAGGATCGGCGCCGCGATGTAGACCGTCGAGTAGACGCCGGTGACCATGCCGACGATCATCGCGAAGGCGAACGACTCGAGGTCCGATTCGCTGCCCCAGTTGACCAGGAACTGCGCGATGACGACGAACAGGGTCAGCGTGGTCGTCAGCACCGTGCGGGCCAGCGTCTGGTTGAGGGCGCGGTTGACGAGGTCGCGCAGCGGTTCGTCGGTCCCGCTGCGGGCGTTGTCGATCCGGTTCTCGCGGATGCGGTCGAAGATGACGATCGTGTCGTTGACCGAGTAGCCGATGATCGTCAGGAAGCACGCGATCATCGACAGGCTGATCTCGGCGTGCACCCAGCCCATGTGGTTGAAGAACACGACGACGCCGAGGGTGACGAGCACGTCGTGGATCAGGGCGACGACCGCCGCGAGGCCGTACTTGTACTCGTGGAAACGCACGCGCAGGTAGAGCACGATCAGGCCCCAGGCGAGCAGCAGCGCGCCGATCGCGGCGTTGCGCAGGTCGTTGACGAGGCGGCCCTGGATCTCCTGCGCCTCCGGGAACGGGTCGGACAGCACGACGGCGGCGCCGTCCGCGTCGCGCAGGCCGGCGATGGCGGTCTGCACGATGTCCTTGAGCTGCCAGAGCTTGGTCGACGAGTCCGTCGTCCACTCGACGCGCAGGTCCTTTGCCTCCGCCGCGTTCTCGTCCGGCAGCGGCGTGACGAAGCCCTGCGCCAGGCCCTTCTGCAGCTTCTCGCGGACCTCGGCGACCAGCACCGGCTGGGCGAAGTGCACGTCGATCTGCGCGTACTGCAGGTTCTCGCGCTCGGCGTGCTCGGTCAGCATCGCGTCGCTGAAGGCGGGCTTGACGAGGCGGCCCGCGAACGCGCGGCGCAGCGAGTCGACGTACGGCGGCTGGTAGGGGTCCGGCGGCGCGTTGCCCGCATCCTCCGCGGCCTTGCGCTCTTCGCGCCATTGTTTGCGCTCGGCGTCGATCACCTCGCGCTCCTGGTCGTCGAGCTTGAGGCGGATGTTGAACTCGTTGCCGCGCTCGCCGTAGGTGTTGACCGTGACGTTGGGGTAGGACGCGTTGAACTCGGCGTCGGCCGCCAGCGTCGTGCGGATGTCGTCGGCGGTGGTGCGCTCGGTCAGCACCATGCGCAGGTTGGCGCCGCCCGTGAAGTCGAGGCCGAGCGTGACCTCCCGCGGCGCGACGAACGTGGCGTAGGCGAGGCCCGCGACGATGACGATCGTGCTGAGGGTCACGCACTTGGCGATGTGCCGCACGAAGTCGATGCTGCGGTTCTCGAACAGCGTGCGCGGCGTCCAGCCCTCGAGCTTCTTCCACTCGAGCGCGTAGTGGAACAGCACGCGGGTCACGAAGAACTGGGTGAACACCGTCGTGATGATGCCGACCATCAGCGTGACGGCGAAGCCGCGCACGGGGCCGACACCGACGTTGAACAACACGATGCCGACCAGGAACGTCGTGATGTTGGAGTCCAGGATCGCGGACATCGCGCGCTCGAAGCCGGCGCGCACCGCCTGCAGCATCTCCTTGCCCTTGCGCAGCTCTTCGCGGATGCGTTCGTAGATGAGCACGTTCGCGTCGACCGCCATGCCGAGCGTCAGCACGATGCCGCCGAGGCCCGGCAACGTGATCGTCGCCTGCATGAACATCATCGCCGAGTACAGCAGGAAGACGTTCAGCAAGAGCGTGATGCACGCGATGGTCCCCGCGACGCGGTAGAACACGAGCATGAACGCGAACACCAAGAGACCGCCGGCGAGGATCGACGCGACGCCGCGGTTGATCGCGCTCTGACCGAGCTGCGGGCCGATGATCTGGCTGCTAAGCAGCTCGGGCTCGACGCGCAGCGAGCCGGTGCGCAGCACCTTGACCAGCTCGTCGACCTCCTCGCGCGTGAAGTCGCCCTCGATGATGCCGCGGCCGGGGATCTTGCCGCGGAAGCGCGGCGCGGACTTGACGTAGCCGTTCAGCACGATCGCGCTGCACTGGCCGGTGTACTCGTCCGACCACTGCAGGTAGTCGCCCTGCCGCGCGCCGACGATCGCGTAGTTGACGCCGAGGCCGCCGGTGCTGCTCGAGCCGGCGCCGACCCCGGCGGGGTCGAGGTCCTCGCCGGTGAAGGCCATCTCCTTCATGTTCAGCGCGAGGAACTCGACCAGGAACTGGTCCTTCGGGTCCTTCTGTCGGACCGCCTCGGGCACGGCGCCGTTGTTGTACTCGGCGTCTTCGTAGAACTTGTGCGCCGCCGCCTCGAGTTCGGGGATGTTCGCGAACGAGTAGTCCCAGCGCGTCGGGTCGTCGAACCGCGGGCGGACCAGCCGCGGGTACCACGCCACGTTGCCGTAGGAGACCGGCCCGGCCGTCGGGTCCTCGTTGAAGCGACGGATGTTGCGCGGGTCGTCGCGCACGAGCTGCGCGTTGTCGGGCTGGCCGAGCCACGCCTGCAGGCGCGCCTTCTCGGCGCGCATGTTGAACTTGACGTTCTCCTTGTTGAACTCGTCGGACGCGACGATGCGCATCTCGAGCCGGCCGAGGTTGCTGATGCGCTCGAGCACGCGCTTCAGCTCCTGCTGGTCCTCGAAGTGGCCGAGTTCGATCAGGATGCCGGTCTCGCCGCTGCGCGTGATCAGCGGGTCGAGCGTGCCGTTCGGGTCGATGCGCTCACGGATGACCGTCGTGGTCTGCTCCATGATCGCGTCGATCGACGCGTTCTCCTTGGTCTGCAGCTGCGTCAGCACGTCCTCCGGCACGTCGTAGAGCAGCTGCGTGCCGCCCTTGAGGTCCGGGCCGAGCGGGATGCTCAGCGTCAACGTGCAGACGAGGCCCGCGACGATGGCCAACAGGACCAGGAAGAACTGACGACTGGCGTTCTCGAGCATGACGGTCGGCCCCGCGGCGGCTGCGCCGGGCGGTGGACGTTCAGGGTTCGGCTACGCGATCGCCCGGCCGGGGGCCGGGCCGACGGGTCGTGGGCTGGGGGCGGGCGTCACTCGGCGGCGGGGGCGTCCGGAGCGGGGGCGGGCGCGGCGGCGGAGGCAGAGCTACTGCGGGAGCCACACCGCGGCCACGTCGGGTTGCCGAGGTGGCGGGTCAGGAGCGTCGCCTTGCCATAGCGCTCGGGCAGGTAGAAGAGCTTGGCGCGGCGCACGATGCCGCGGTCCTTGACCTGCACGTCCGCGACCCGGCTCGAGTGCAGCGGGAACGTGCGCTCGACGCCCTCGCCCGCGACGATGCGGCGCACGGTCGCGGTGCGGCGCACGCCGCGGCCGTGGAACGCGATCACGGTGCCGGAGAACACCTGCACGCGCTCCTTGTCGCCTTCCTTGATCAGGTAGTGCACGTCGACGGTGTCGCCGATCCCGAAGTCGGGGATCGACGGCTTCATGTGCTCGAGTTCGAGCTGGCGCATGATGTTCATGGTTGGTCCTGTCGCAGGTGGTCCGGGTCGTCGCCCGCGCGTGCGGCGCACCGTGGCGTCGCATCGCCGGGGCGGCGGTGGGAGGGGGGAGTGTCTGGGTCTCGGGGGGGCGCCTCGAGGCGTTCGGCCGCGCGTTTCCTCGCGGTCAACACGCGCGCCTGCTCCGCACGCCAGCGGGCGACCGCGGCGTGGTCGCCCGACAGCAGCACGTCGGGAACCGCCATGCCGCGGAATTCCCTGGGGCGCGTGTACTGCGGATGGTCGAGCCATTCGCCTTCGAACGACTCGGACGCCGCGGACTCCGCGCAGCCGAGCACGCCGGGGATCAGCCGGACCGCCGCTTCGAGCACGACCAGCGCCGGGAGTTCGCCGCCGGCGAGCACGAAGTCGCCGAGCGAGAGCTCCTCGAAAGAGCCGGGGCCGGCGCCGAGGCCGTCGCGGATGCGCTCGTCGAAGCCCTCGTAGCGCCCGCACACGAACAGGAGCTTCGGCTCCCGGCTGAGTTCGCGCGCGCGGGTCTGGTCGAAGGTGCGACCGCGTGGACAGAGCAGGATCTTGTGGAACGGGCCGTGCGCCTGCTCCACGTCCTCGATGGCTGCAAAGATCGGTTCGGGCTTCAGCACCATGCCGGGTCCGCCGCCGAACGGTCGGTCGTCGACCGTGCGGTGCGGGTCCAGCGCGTAGTTCCGGAAGTCGACGAGGTCGAGCCGGAGCTTGCCCTGCGCCTGCGCGATCCCGAGGATGCTCTCGTCCAGGTAGGGCCGCAGGGCCTCCGGAAAGAGGGTCAGAATGGCGCAGTGCAAGGTGCCCCTGCCGCGAAAGAAGGGGTGAGCACACTACGGTTGCGCCCGGTAGCGGTCAAGCGCGGCGGGGGGCCGGTGCAGGCGGCGGGGGACCCGTGCGTAGGGGCCCGGCCGGCCGCGAGGCGGGCGGGTGGCGCGGCGCCCGCGCGAACCCGTGCTCGCCGGGCTCGCGGGTTCCGGCCGGGCCGGCGGCGTCTATACCTGCAGCCCCATGTTCACCGGT
>CALKYL010000312.1 GCA_938003515.1 uncultured bacterium | reverse complement strand
CTGCGAGAGGTTGGACCGGTGGTCGCGCATGCGCTCATCGAGGATGCGCTGCATCGACTCGGTCATGTCCTCGGCGCTGCGGATGATCTGCGGCGTGATGAACACCAAGAGCGTCGACATCGTTTCCTGCTTGGTGCGGTTCTTGAACAGGTAGCCGAGCAGCGGGATGTCGCCGAGCAGCGGCAGCTTGATGACGGTCTCGGTCTCGGTCTTGCTCTTCAGCCCGCCGAGCACGGCGGTCTGGCCGCTGCGCAGCAGCACGGTCGTCTGCAGCGTGCTCGACGCGACGCGCGGCAGCGCGATCTGGCCCTTGCCGGCGCCGGTGCCGCCGCCGATCTCGAACACGTCGAAGCCCGCCGGCGCGATGGCCGACGTGCCGGTGCCGCTCAGCGCCGTGCGCTGCGGGATCACCTCCATGATCACCTTGTCGGTGCCGGGCACGATGTGCGGGGTGCACAGCAGCTGGAAGCCGATGTTGACCGGCGACTCGTCGCCCTCCTCGAGCGCGAGCAGGAGACCGCCCGCCTGACCCTGCTCGACGCGGGCCTGCGCGTAGCGCACCGCCTCGCCGACGAAGATCGTCGCCGTCTGGTTGTCGAGGGTCGTGATCTGCGGGGCCTGCAGGATCTCGGAGCGCGAGTCGCGGGCCAGCAGCCGCAGCGTCGCGGTGACCTCCTGGAAGTTCAGCGCGCCGAACACGACGTTGGGGATCGTCGTCTCGGCCGGCAGGTTCTGCACGCTGGCGCCGTCGACGAACGGACCGGTCCCGGTCTCGTTCGCGATGATGTCGTCGTCCCAGCCGCCGGCGCCGAGGTCGAACGGCAGCCGCGTCGGGATCTGGCCGAGGCCGAGGCTCGCGGTCCAGCCGTTGCCGCCCGGCGAGATGCCGATGTCGAGCAGGTCGTCGTTGCTGGTCGTGACGAAGCGCACGTCGAGCTGCACCTGCGACGGCTCGATGTCCATCATCGCGATCGTGCGGCGGATGTTCTCCACCACCGGCCGCGTGTCCTTGACCATGATGACGTTGGTCTCGGCGATGTACTCGAGCGAGCCGACTTCCGGCGTGATCATGCCGCGCAGCGTGTCGAGCAGCGTGAAGTTCATCTGCCCGGGCTGCAGCGGCTGGATGTTGCGCATGTCGCGCACGTACTCCGACGTGATGAACGGCAGGAACACCGAGCTCGGCCGCACGAAGCGCAGCTGGATCGCCGCGGTCTCGAGGTCCTGCTGGATGTTGGCGGCCGGGACGACGCGCAGGATGCCGCGGTCCTCCTCGACGACGACGAACCCGAGCGTCTTGACGGTCGCGTCGAGCGCGTCACGCCAGGGGATGTTCTTCAGGCGCACCGTGATCGTGCCCTTGACCTCGGGCGCGACGACGATGTTCGCGCCGGAGATCTTGGCGATCGTGTCGATGACCTTCTGGATGTCGGTGTTCTCGAAGGCGAAGTAGACGCGCGGCGGCTTCTCGACCTTCAGCACGCCGCCGTCCGACTCGGTGACGATGCAGCCGGCCTGCTCGGCGACGAGCGACAGCGCCTGGCGCCAGTGCACGTCCTGCAGGTCGATCGTCACGGTCGCCTCGATCCCGGCGTCCATGATGATGTTCGAGTTCGTCTTGCGCCGGATGCTCTGCACGACGTCGCGCAGATCGCGGTCCTTGAGCCGCAGCGTGAGCCGGCTGGAACGATCCCCCTCCGCCTGAGAGCTGATCTCGTCCTGGCCCTGCGCGTTCGCCGGGGCGTCCTGCGCCGGCAACGCGGCGAGCGCCAGCGCCGCCGCCACGAAACCGACCACCTTGCTGAGTGCCTGCATCGTCGATCCTTCCCCTCCTCGCGGGGGTTTGCCTTTGATTAGCCGTCCGGACACGCCCGCGAGGGCGCGTCCCGATGTCCCTTCCTCCATCGAAATCCCGGGCCCGGCGGCTTGAGCGAACTCGCCGCCGGTCGGGATCACATCGTGCGCACGAGCGTCAGCCCGCGGAACACGAACCAGACCTGCTCCTCTTCGACCAGCTTGACCAGGAGGTCGTCGGCGACGTAGTCGCCCTCCTCGTAGACCTCGCCGTTCAACAAGACGCCGGAGCGGCCGTTGCGGTTGACGACGACGCCCTGCACCTGCAGGTCGAGACCCTTGAAGTCCATCGCGGTCGTGGCCTTGACGTGCCACGACTTCGCGAGCACCGCGAGCTCGTGCCGCGGGTCGGTCACCGGCACGCCGAGCCGGTACGAGACCGCCTCG
>CALKYL010000311.1 GCA_938003515.1 uncultured bacterium | reverse complement strand
GCCTTCGTCTCGCACGACGATGTTGCCGGTCAGGTCGACGAGGCGGTAGGGGACCCCCGCCCATCCCATGGCCTCTCCGGTCGGTCGGATCTCGACGCGGAAGCCGCCGGCGAGCTCGCTGCGCGGCCGCACGTAGACCTGCACGTGGGAACGGCCGCTCGGCTGCAGCCGGTCGTACAGGTCGCCGTCGTCGCGCAGCAGCGCCGACAGCGCCGCGCGGAGGTCCTGGCTGAACGCGACGCCGTCGACGTCGAGATCGAGCGACGTGTCCTCGCCCGAGGGCCGCTCCGTGTCGATGCGGCCCACGAGCCGCACCGAGCCGCCGCCGGCCGACGGTGCGATGCTGGCGGCGACGTCCTCGAGCAGCAGCATGCGGTCGCGCAGGCGCACGCGCCCGCTCGCCGAGACCAGCGGCAGCGGGAAGCCGACGCGCCGCTCGGGCGATCCGAAGCCGTGGAACGCCATCGCGACGTCGCGCAGCACGAGCTCGAGTTCGGCGTGGCCGCCGCGGCGGTGGGGGTCGCGCAGGAACAGGTCGAGGTCGGCGCGGCCGGTGGTCGGCCGCAGCGCCGTCACGACGTCCCGACCGACGTCGAACGTGCCGAGCGCTGCCAGCACGTCGTCGTCGATGACGAGGTCGCGGCCGCTCGCGCGCAGCTCGACGGTCGGCTCGGGGCGCAGGGTCACGCGCGCGTCGACGCCGATCGCGCCGGTGCGGTCACGCTGCTCCACGTTCGCCTGCACGACGCCGTCGCCGGCCGTGTCGACGCGCAGCCGCACGGTGGCGTCGCGCACGATCGCCGGCAGGTCGGGCGCGTCGAGGTGCACGTCGTCGATCTCGGCCGTCAGCGCGACCGTCGGCGTGCGGTCGACCGAGGTCGACGGCGGCACCCGGCACGTCACCGTCAGCGAGCGGATCGTGCCGCCGACGTCGAGCTGCTGCCGCTCGACGCGGGCGAGCCGGGCGAGCCACGCGACGACCTGCTGGCTGCACCGGACGTCGGACGTCGACAGCGAGAGCCAGGCCGCGCCCGTCGTCAGGTCGGCCTCGCCCTCGAGCGCGAGCGCCGCCGCCGGTTCCCGCAGCGTCGCCGCGCCGCGCAGGTGCAAGCCGTGCTCGTCGTCGGACCACGGCACGGCGGTCAGCGACAGCTCGTCGAGCACCAGCGGCCGTTCGTCGGCACCGAGGTGGACGATCGCCTGGCCCGATCGGATCTCGACGGCCGGCACCGCCGCGGGGCCGTCGGACTCGACGTCGAGCCCGTGCAGGAGCGACGCCGCGGTCGGCCATTCCGGGCCGCACTCGACGCGCAGGCCCTCGACGACCACCAGCCTCGGCTCGAGGCGCCCGTGCAGCGGCCGGGCCCGCACGTCGACGTGGCCGCGCTCGACCCGCACCAGCGCGCGGCCGGGCGCGGTCGGATCCGCGAGCGCGAGCCCGTTCACGACCAGCCGGCCCGAGGTCAGCTCGAGGCGCGTCGACGCGACCTCGATCGCGGGCCGGAACAGCGCGGCGAGCCGTCGGCGCACGATGGCCGTCGCGACGTCGGAGCCGTGCAGCAACGTCCACGTCACCACGCCCAGCACCACGACGAACGCCGTCGAGAACAGCAGGATCCTGCGCCAGCTCATGCGGCGCGCACTGTAGCGGAACGCCCGTCGGCGGGCCTCAGCAGGCGTTCGCGGCGCCGAGACCCCGACCTGCGACGCGCGTCGGGCGCGTCGGTGCCGGCTGCGCAGACCGGCCCGAAATCGGTCCGAGAAGGCCGAATTCGGTCGTTCCTTGGGCGGCCGCGAACGTCCGCCGAGCGCGCCGCGGGGGAGCGTCCAGCCCCGGAAGTTCCAAGAATCGCCTCCAAAAGCGGGTTTCGCGCGCGTTTTCCTGTTGACTCGCCTGCCGTGCTCGTCAAACTGCGCGCCAGTTCGCGGGAGGCGCGGCACTTCGTCGCGGCAAGGCGAACCGTTCCCAACCAGCTGAGACACTCATGGCTGCCAAGAAGAAGAGCAAGAACAAGGCCGCGAAGGCGAAGGCGCCGGGCGATCTGATCATCTCGAAGTCGCGCACCAAGGCCGCGGTCAAGAAGTCGAACGTGTCGTCCGACTTCTACGGCGCGCTCGACGCCGCCGTCCGCGGCATGATCGCCGGCGCGGAGGCGCGCGCCCAGGCCAACGGCCGCAAGACGCTCCGCCCGCAGGATCTGTAGGCCGCATCCGACCGGCTGTCCGCGCCGGTCAGCCGCGCGCCCGGCGAACGGGCGCCGCGGTGCGCGGGCGGCCCGCTTCGCTCACGACCCGGGTGCCTCTCGTGAGGCGCCCGGGTCGCGTTGTTTCGCGGGTGCTGGATCGGGTGCCGCGTCGACGCCGAGGTCGCACGCGACGCCGAGCGACGCGAACGCGTCCCGCTCCGCCTGGATCATGGCCCGGCGCAGTTCGTCCGCCGCCGCCTCGAGCTCGTCGTCGGTCGTCGTGGCCGCGAAGCGCACCGGGTCGCCGTAGTGCACGACGACGCGCGCGAACGGCTTGGGCACCGTCATGCGATCCCAGCTGCGGAAGCGCCAGGCGCGGTCCATCGCGACGCCGACCGGCAGGATCGGCGCGCCCGTCGCGCGCGCGAGCCAGGCCGCGCCGCTGTTGATGCTGTGCCGCGGCCCGCGCGGTCCGTCGGGCGTGATGACGAGCTTCGCGCCGGCTTCGACGAGCTCGTGCATCTCGCGCATCGCGCGGGCGCCGCGCCGGCTCAGCGAGCCGCGCACGATGCGGTAGCCGAACTTCTCCAGCGCGCGCTTGGCGAGGCCGCCGTCGTCGCTCGGCGAGACCAGCACCGCGAGGCCGCGGTTCTTGTGCAGCCGGATCGGCATCAGCGTCAGCATGCGCCCGTGCCACATCGTGCAGATCCACGGCCCGTCGCTGCGCATCAGCGCCTGGCCGGCCTCGCCGGTGCGCCGCACCCGCCACGTGGCCGCGATCAGCCGCAGCACGAGCGGCGCGCACGACTCGATCAGGAGCGCGCCCACGCGGCGCCGCGCGCGGCGGAACCGGGACACGTGCTTCTGGTTTCGGCCACGCGCCTCGCGGTCGGCGCTGAGCCGGGCGACGTCGTCGCGGCGCGCCTGCCTGCGGGCTCGTGCGTCCATGCCGGCAGCATCGCCGATGGCGGCCGCCCATGGCCAGCGAGGACCGGTTTCTGCTACAACGCGCGCACCCGCCGTTCCCGCATCCGCCGCATGCAACGAAGCTCCGAGGCCGCCCCGGCCGCCACTCCCGAACAGCTCGCCGCCGTCGACGCGGCGATCGAGCGTCTGTCTCCGGAGCGCGGCGCGTGCCTGCCGATCCTGCACGCGATCCAGGACGCCCTCGGCTTCGTGCCCGCCGAGGCGGTGCCGCGCATCGCCGCGGCGCTCAACGTCTCGCGCGCCGACGTGCACGGCGTGCTGACCTACTACCACGACTTCCGCACCGCACCGCCCGGCCGCCGCGTGCTCAAGCTCTGCCGCGCCGAGGCGTGCCAGGCCGTCGGCTGCGAACGGCTCGAACGCCACGTGCGCGAACGGCACGGCGCGGCGCTCGGCGAGACGTCCCGCGACCGGGCGCTGACCGCGGAGGCGGTCTACTGCCTCGGCAACTGCGCGCTCGGGCCGTCGGTGCTGCTCGACGGCCGGCTCTACGGCCGGGTCACGCCCGAGCGCCTCGACGCGCTCCTGGCCGAGGGGACCGACCGGTGAGCGCGACCGTGTTCGTGCCGCGGGACAGCGCGGCGCTCTCGCTCGGCGCCGACCTGGTCGCCGACGCGGTCGTGCGCGAGGCCGCTCGGCGCGGCGTCGACGCGCGGCTCGTGCGCAACGGCTCGCGCGGCATGCTGTGGCTCGAGCCGCTGGTCGAGGTCGACACCGGGACGGCGCGCATCGCCTACGGTCCGGTCCAGCCCGCCGACGTGCCGGGCCTGTTCGACGCGGGCCTCGCGTCGGGCGGCGCGCACGCGCTGCGGCTCGGGCCGACCGGCGAACTCGACTGGCTGCGGCGCCAGACCCGGCTGACGTTCGCGCGCTGCGGCGTCACCGATCCGATCCGGCTCGACGACTACCGCGAGCACGGGGGGCTCCGCGGCCTCGAGCGCGCGCTGACGATGCAGCCGGCGGAGATCGTCGAGCAGGTCGTGCAATCGGGGCTGCGCGGCCGCGGCGGCGCGGGCTTCCCGGCCGGCATCAAGTGGCGCACCGTGCTCGAGACGGCGGCCGACCAGAAGTACGTCGCGGTCAACGCCGACGAGGGCGACTCCGGCACCTTCAGCGACCGCATGTGCATGGAGGGAGATCCCTACCTCCTGCTCGAGGGCATGGTGATCTGCGGTCTCGCGGTCGGCGCGAGCGAGGGCTGGATCTACCTGCGCTCCGAGTACCCGGACGCGCGGGTCGTGCTGACGACGGCGATCGAACGCGCGCGCGCCGCCGGCTGGATCGGCGACGACGTGCTCGGCAGCGGGAAGTCGTTCCACGTGCACGTGCGGCTCGGCGCCGGCAGCTACGTTTGCGGCGAGGAGACCGCGATGCTCGAGAGCCTCGAGGGCAAGCGCGGCATCGTCCGGGCCAAGCCGCCGCTGCCGGCGCACGAGGGGCTCTGGGGCAAGCCGACCGTCGTCAACAACGTCATGACGCTGGCGGCCGTGCCGTGGATCGTCGAGCACGGCGGCGCGGCCTACGCGGCGCACGGCGTCGGCCGGAGCAAGGGCACGCTGCCGTTCCAGCTGGCCGGCAACATCCGGCGCGGCGGCCTCGTCGAGGTGCCGTTCGGCGTCACGGTGCGCGAGCTGCTGTACGACTTCGGCGGCGGCGCGGCGTCGGGACGGCCGATCCGCGCGGTCCAGGTCGGCGGCCCGCTCGGCGCGTATCTGCCGGAGAGCCGCTTCGACACCGTCGCCGACTACGAGTCGCTGGCGAAGGTCGGCGGCCTGCTCGGCCACGGCGGTCTGGTCGCGTTCGACGACACCGTCGACATGGCGAAGATGGCCCGCTACGCGATGGAGTTCTGCGCGATCGAGTCGTGCGGCAAGTGCACGCCGTGTCGCATCGGCAGCACGCGCGGCGTCGAGGTCGTCGACCGCATCGTCGCCGGCCGCGACCGCGCGGCCGACACCGCGCTGCTGAAGGACCTGTGCCGGACGATGACCAGCGCGTCTCTGTGCGCGATGGGCGGGCTGACGCCGCTGCCGGTGCTGTCGGCGCTCGAGCACTTCCCCGAGGACTTCGCCGGCGCCCGCGCCTTAGCCGTGCGGCGGTGCCGGCCGCCTCCGCCGCGCACGCCGCGAGCCCGCGGGGCCCCCGGGAACGCCGGGGCGGCTTGACTCGCCGCCGCGAGCGCATTGCACTTACGGAACATGTACTCCAACAAGGTGCTCGACAGCGGCACCCCGGCGAAGCGCGCGTCGACCTCGGTCACGGTGCACGTCGACGGCAAGGCCGTGACGGTGCCCGCCGGCACGTCGGTGATGCGCGCCGCCGTCGACGCGGGCGTCCAGATCCCGAAGCTGTGCGCGACCGACTCGCTCGAGGCGTTCGGCAGCTGCCGGCTGTGCCTCGTCGAGGTCGACGGCAGGAAGGGCACCCCGGCGTCGTGCACGACGCCGTGCGAGGACGGCATGAAGGTCCGCACGCAGACGCCGCAGCTGCGCGACCTGCGCCGCTCGGTCATGGAGCTCTACATCAGCGACCACCCGCTGGACTGCCTGACCTGCCCGGCGAACGGCAACTGCGAGCTGCAGGACATGGCCGGCGCCGTCGGCCTGCGCGAGGTGCGCTACGGCTACGAGGGCGACAACCACCTCGAGCTCGAGAAGGACGAGTCCAACCCGTACTTCACGTTCGATCCGACCAAGTGCATCGTCTGCTCGCGCTGCGTGCGCGCCTGCGACGAGGTCCAGGGCACGTTCGCGCTGACGGTCGAGGGTCGCGGCTTCGGCTCCAAGATCGCCGCCGGCCCGACGAACTTCCTCGACAGCGAGTGCGTGTCGTGCGGCGCCTGCGTGCAGGCGTGCCCGACGTCGACCTTGATGGAGAAGTCGATCGTCGAGCAGGGCCAGCCCGACCACGCGGTGACGACGACCTGCGCCTACTGCGGCGTCGGCTGCTCGTTCCGCGCCGAGATGCAGGGCGACCAGGTCGTGCGCATGGTGCCGCACAAGGACGGCAAGGCGAACCACGGCCACAGCTGCGTCAAGGGCCGCTTCGCGTGGGGCTACGCGACGCACCCCGACCGCGTCAAGAAGCCGATGATCCGCGCCAAGATCACCGACCCGTGGCGCGAGGTCACGTGGGACGAGGCGATCGACCACGCGGCCAGCGAGATCCGCCGCATCCAGGCGAAGTACGGCAAGGCCTCGGTCGGCGGCATCACCAGCTCGCGCTGCACCAACGAGGAGACCTACCTGGTGCAGAAGCTCGTGCGCGCCGGGTTCGGCAACAACAACGTCGACACCTGCGCGCGCGTCTGCCACTCGCCGACCGGCTACGGCCTCAAGCAGACGCTCGGCGAGTCGGCCGGCACGCAGGACTTCGACAGCGTCGAGCACACCGACTGCATGATCGTCATCGGCGCCAACCCGACCGACGGCCACCCGGTGTTCGCCTCGCGCATGAAGCAGCGCCTCCGGGAAGGCGCCCACCTGATCGTCATCGACCCGCGCCGCATCGACCTCGTGCGCACCGCGCACGTCGAGGCCGACTTCCACCTGCAGCTGCGGCCGGGCACCAACGTCGCGGTCCTGAACGCCCTGGCGCACGTCGTCGTCACCGAGGGCCTCGCCAGGGAGGACTACGTCGAACGGCGCTGCGAGCCCGAGGCGTGGCGGAAGTACAAGGCGTTCATCGCCGAGGAGAAGAACTCGCCCGAGGCGCTCGAGGCGCACACCGGCGTGCCCGCCGCCGAGATCCGCGGCGCCGCGCGGCTGTTCGCCGGCGTGCCGAACGGCGCGATCTACTACGGCCTCGGCGTCACCGAGCACAGCCAGGGCTCGACCGCGGTGATGGCGATCGCCAACCTCGCGATGCTGACCGGCAACCTCGGCCGGCCCGGCGTCGGCGTCAACCCGCTGCGCGGCCAGAACAACGTGCAGGGCTCGTGCGACATGGGCAGCTTCCCGCACGAGCTTCCCGGCTACCGCCACGTGTCCGACGCGAACGTGCGCGCCCTGTTCGAGGGCGAGTGGGGCGTGCCGATCCAGCCCGAGCCGGGCCTGCGCATCCCGAACATGTTCGACGCCGCGATCGACGGCTCGTTCAAGGCGCTCTACGTGCAGGGCGAGGACATCGCGCAGTCGGACCCGGACACGCAGCACGTGCAGAAGGCGCTCGCGTCGCTCGAGTGCCTGATCGTGCAGGACATCTTCCTCAACGAGACGGCGAAGTACGCGCACGTGATGCTGCCCGGCAGCTCGTTCCTCGAGAAGGACGGCACGTTCACCAACGCCGAGCGCCGCATCAGCCGCGTGCGCAAGGTGATGGCGCCGCTCGCCGGCCTCGCCGACTGGGAGGCGACGATGGCGCTGTCGAACGCGCTCGGCTACCCGATGCGCTACCGCCACCCGAGCGAGATCATGGACGAGATCGCGCGGCTGACGCCGACGTTCCACGGGGTGTCGTTCGACAAGATCGACCGGCTCGGCTCGATCCAGTGGCCGTGCAACGACGAGGCGCCGGACGGCACGCCGGTCATGCACGAGCAGGAGTTCGTGCGCGGCAAGGGCCGGTTCTTCCTGACCGAGTTCCTCGCGACGCCGGAGCGCACCTCGCGGCGCTTCCCGCTGATCCTGACGACCGGCCGCATCCTGAGCCAGTACAACGTCGGCGCGCAGACGCGGCGCACGAAGAACCAGGTCTGGCACGCGGCCGACGTGCTCGAGATCCACCCGCACGACGCCGAGCAGCGGGGCATCCGGGACGGCGACCGGGTGTCGCTCGCGAGCAGGAAGGGGGAGACGACGCTGCGCGCGGTGCTGACCGACCGGGTCTCGCCGGGCGTCGTCTACACGACGTTCCACCACCCGGAGTCGGGCGCCAACGTGGTCACGACCGAGAACAGCGACTGGGCGACGAACTGTCCCGAGTACAAGGTTACGGCGGTGCAGGTCACCAAGGTCGTCGCGAACAAGAGCGAGTGGCAGCAGCAGTTCGACGTGTTCGCCGAGCGCCAGGCCGGTCTCGCGCCGCGGCTGCACGCGAAGGACGGCGGCAAGTAGCGTCGCGGACCCGACATGGATCAGAAGAAGCTCGTGACGATGGCCAACCAGATCGCAGCGTTCTTCGCCGTCGAGCCGGACCACGAGGCGGCCGTGGCGGGCGTCGCCGGCCACCTGAAGAAGTTCTGGGAGCCGCGCATGCGCCGCGAGATCCTGGCCGCGCTCGACGCGGGCGGGGCGCACGGCATGCACGCGCTGGTGGTCGCGGCGCTGCGCGAGCGCCGCGCGGAG
>CALKYL010000310.1 GCA_938003515.1 uncultured bacterium | reverse complement strand
CGAGGCGACCGCCGCCGAACTGCGCGGGCTGCTCGACGACCTGCGCGCGACGCCGCCGAGCGAACCGGAGCTGGTCGCCGCGCGCCGCGGGCTCGCCGCCGAGCTGTCGCTGCCGGGCCCCGGGGAGGCGGCCTCCTGGGCGCGGGAGCCGGCGATGCTGCCCGGCCGGCTGATGGTGCTGCTGCTCCGTCAGCACCATGGCATCGACGTCGCCGCGATCGAGGCGGTCGACGCCGAAGCGGCGGCGGCGGCGCTCTCACGCCACCTCGAGCCGTCGCGCGCGAGCTGGCACGCGCTGCTGCCGGTGCCGCGCAGCGATCGCGGATTCCGGCCGCGGTGAAGGCGGGGACCGCGCGATGCCGATGGTCTCGGCGTCCGCCGCGGCAGCCGCCTCCGCCACCGATGGGTTTCATCAACGTCGCCGAACGCACGATCAACGCCAAGCTCGTCTACTACGGCGTGGGCGTGGGCGGCAAGACGACGAGCCTGCAGCAGGTGCACGGCATCTTCTGTCCTCGCAACGAGGTCCAGCTCGTCTCGATCAACACGGAGGAGGACTCGACGCTGCTGTTCGACTTCCTGCCGATCAACCTCGGTCAGGTCGGCGGCTTCAAGATCCGCATCCAGGGCTTCACCGTGCCCGGGCAGCCGAAGTACAAGCAGATGCGCAAGTACGTGCTGCAGGGCGCCGACGCGGTGGTGTTCGTCGTCGACAGCCAGCGCAGCCGGCTCGAGGAGAACGTCGAGTCGCTGCGCAGCATGCGACAGCACCTCCGGGAGCAGAGCAACACGTCCGAGGACATCCCGATCGTCGTGCAGTACAACAAGCGCGACCTCGACGACATCCTCGAGGAGTCCGAGCTCGACCGGCACTTCCGCTTCCGCGACGACGTCGTGGCGTTCCCGTCGGTCGCGACGGAGGGACAGGGCGTGTTCGAGGCCTTCGTCGAGGCGACGGTGCTGCTCGTCGAGCGCAAGGTCGCCCTCTACGGTCTGTCCGACGCCAAGTCGGCGCCGCGCGAGGTCGCCGAGGGCGTGCGGCGCAAGCTGTGGGACATCTGCGACGAGGTCCGGCGCGCGCGCGAGGTCGTGCCGGTGCCGGAGCTGCCGCAGACGCGGCTCGCGCTGCAGGACCGTCCGGCGGAGCGGGACGACGATGGCGCCGGGGTGGCGCTGCGGGAATCGGCGCCGTCGGCCACGCCGACCAGGCCCGGCGAGGGCGGTGGCGAGGAGGACTTCGACCTCGACTACGAGCTGCGCGAGGTCTCCGGCGTGCACAAGGCGCCGCCCGAAGCGACCTCCGGCGGCGAGGTCCTGACCGACGAGGAGCTCGACCTCGACCTGACGGCCGGGCTCGTCGACTTCGCCGGCGAGCGGGAGACCGAGGAGGTCGACGAGTCGCTGCTCGACAAGACCGTGCACTCGAACCTCGAGATCGCGCGCCGCTACGGCGAGCTCGACGAGCAGCGGCTGCTGCTCGAGCGCAAGGTGCACGAGCTCGTCGAGGTCGCGCAGTGCACCGTGCACGACCTCAATCGGCCGATCAGCGCCGTCCGGCTGATGCTGTCGACGCTGCAGAAGGGCTACCTCGGCGAGCTCGCGGAGACGCAGCTGCAGGCGATCGAGAACGGGCTGATGGCGGTCAACCAGATGGAGCGGCTGGTCGGCGACCTGCTCGACAGCTCGCGCCTCGACCACGACGGCATCAAGCTCGAGTTCGTGGACTGCGACCTGACGCTGCTCGTCGCCGACGTGCTGCGCACGCTGCGCTACGAGCTCGAGGAGCACACGGTGCTGGTGCGGGTCGAGCCGCTGCCGACCGCCCGCGTCGACAGCTGGGCCCTGACCAAGGTGCTGATGAACCTCTTGGGCAACGCGATCTCCTACCGCGCCAGCGAGCGCACGCCGATGGTGCGCATCCACTGCGAGGAGCGCGGCGACGTCTGGGCGCTCGCGGTCAGCGACAACGGCATCGGCATCCCCGAGCAGGACCGCGAGCGGCTGTTCCGCCGCTTCGAGCGCGGCAGCAACACCGGCGGCATCAGCGGCACCGGCCTCGGCCTGCACATCGTCAAGGAGATCGTCCAGGGGCACGGCGGCCAGGTGCTGCTCGAGTCGGAGGTCGACGTCGGCACGACGTTCTGGCTGCACCTGCCGAAGCGGCCCGTGCTCGCGCCGCACTCCAAGGTCTCCGAGGTCGCGGCGCGCGCCGACCTCTGAGGGGCCGGCGCCCCACTTCGAACAGCCCCGTTCGAACCGCCCGGTTCGGACCGCCCGCTGCCGTGGCGCCCGCGCGGGGGCGTCGGCCCGGTGCGAGCGGGCCCGGCGGCGCAGGGCCGCCGGACCCGTGCGGGTGGTACCTCCGGAAGGGCTCGAACCTTCGACCCGCGGATTAAGAATCCGCTGCTCTACCGACTGAGCTACGGAGGCCGGCTGGTGGGGCGAAGACGCTAGCGAGCGCGACGACGCCATGCAAGCGCCCGCTCGGCGCCGGCGCGCGCGCTTGACCGGCGCGCGCGGACGCGGCACACTGCTTCGCCTCGTTCCGGCCGATCGGGCCGAGCGCGGTGGCTATAGCTCAGTCGGTTAGAGCACCAGATTGTGGTTCTGGGGGTCGCGGGTTCGAGTCCCGTTAGCCACCCCATCCTTCGCCGTCGCCGGGCTCCTCGCCGCGGTAGACTGTGCGCGGTGGGCGTGTGATCCGGCCGGACGGCGCGGCCGCACGCCGATTTTCGCGCGGGCCACGAACGCGCGAGCGGGCGGCGCCGCTGCTCCCAGGGGCGCGGGCGGAGCGCCTTCTGGAGGCGATGGTGACCGGCCGATCCGACGACGACTTCGAGAGCAAGGTGCACAAGGCGACGTCGGGGGACCGCGCCGCCTTCGACGAACTGTTCGCGAACAACCTGCCGGCCCTGGTGGCCTATCTGCGCGCGAAGGTCGGCGGCGAACTCGCCCAGCGCGAGTCGGTGCACGACCTCGCGCAGTCGGTGTGCCGCGAGGTGCTGCGCGACCTCGACAAGCTGAGCTTCCGCGCCGAAGAGCAGTTCCGCGCCTATCTGTTCCTGCAGGCGTCGCGCAAGGTGGTCGACCGCTACCGCTACCACAAGCAGGAGATGCGCGACCCGGCGCGGGTCGAGGAGCTGCCCACCGAGCAGCACGAGGCGGCGGTGCTCGGCAGCTTCGCGAGCCTGACGCCGTCGCGCGTCGCCGGCGCGAAGGAGGAGCTGAGCCGGGTCGAGGCGGCGCTGCAGTTCCTGCCGGAGGCGCAGCGCGACGCCGTGCTGCTCTCGCGGCTCGCCGGGCTCGGCTACGCCGAGATCGCCCGGCAGAAGGGCATCAGCGAGTCGGCCGTGCGCGGTCTCGTGGCGCGCGGCCTCGCGCGGCTGGCCGGCCTGCTCGGCACCGACGCGCCGGGCACGGCCGGGCCTTAGGCCCGGGCCCGCAACCGACCAGTACTGACTACCCGAGTGTTGGAAAGCCGCCGCAAGCGCTGTCGCGGTGACGGTCTGCCTAACGCACAGACACGGCGCAGCGTCCCGACCATCGTGATCGCCTTGCGACTGATCGGGCGCGCGTGCGATCCCGTCTTCAACACCCCGGTCGTCAGTACTTCGCGCGGCGGGGTGAAGGATGTGCGCTCCCCGAGCGGGGGCGCATGACGGCGCTGGCCGCGTCGTGGACGGCCTGCTAGCGCCGCGGCAGCGCCCGCAGGAAGCGCACGAGCGCGCCCTGGCCCGCGCGCGAGCCCGGGTGGTAGCCGCCGAGCCGGGCGGTGCGCGCGGCCGAGCGATTGGCCCGCAGCGCCGGACCGAACGTCGCCATCGCCAGGTCCGGATCGACGGTGCCGAGCGACGAGACGACCCGGGCCACGAGGCCCGGCCGCACGTCGGGCGCGATCACCAGGCAGTCGTGGCCGCCGGCGCCGAAGAACGTCGAGCGCGCGACCTCGAGGTCGCGCACGGTGTCGACGTGCATGCCGAGGTCCCGCAGGTGCAGCAACAGCGTCTGCATCGGCTTGATGTCGGCGCAGAGGGCGAGCACGCCGAGCTGCTGGTCGTCGGAGGCGGCCAAGTCCAGGGTCTCTTCGGCCGGCTCGCGCGAGCGGATCAAGCCGGGTTCGGCCGCTGGCCGATGCAGCCTTGCCATGGTCGATCGAAGCCTCTGGGCCGTCGCGCTGGCGGGCGCGGCGGCGCTCGCCGCCCCAGCGCGTTCGCAGTCGTCGCTGCCGCTGCCCGCGTCGCACGCGGCGCTCGAGGGCACGGCGGGCACCAACGTGCCGTTCGGGCGCAGCACGCCGACGCGCGTCCAGTACGTCTACGACGCGTCGCTGTTCGCCGGTCCCGCGACCATCGCCGGCGTGCAGCTGCGGCTGGACGGCGGCGCGACCACCGCGACGAAGGTCGTCGACTGCGAGCTCTCGATGTCGACGCTGCCGGTGCCCCTGGTCGGGCTCGGCGCCGACTTCGCCGCCAACCGGGGCGCCGACGAGACGGTCGTGCTGCCGCGTCAGCTGCTGACGCTGCCGGCGCAGTGGGCGGGCGCGACGCCGAACCCGTTCTCGCCCGCAATCGCGTTCGCGAACCCGTTCGCCTACGACCCCCAGCAGGGCGGGCTCGTGCTCGAGATCGTCGTGCACGGCCAGCCGCCCGGTGCCTATCCGCTCGACGCGACGTTCGTCTGCCAGAGCCCGATGGTGCCGATCGGGCCGCCGTCGTGCCTCGGCTCGAACGGGCTCACGCTGGGCGTCGAGAGCGCGACCACGCAGGTCATCTGGGGCCGGCCGTGGATCGCCCGCGCGTTCGACGCGGTGCCCGGCAACCTCGTGCTGCTCGCGCTCGGCACGGTCGAGTCCGGCACGTGGGCCGGGCTGACGCTGCCGCAGGACCTGGCGCCGCTCGGGGCGCCCGGCTGCTTCGTGTCGATCGACGCGGCGGGCATCTACCTCGGCATCGCCGCGCCCGACGGCACGGTGCAGTTCCCGTTCACGGTGCCGAACACGCCCCAGGTGCTGGGCGAGTGGATCCGCTACCAGGCCGCGTCGTTCGACGTCGCCGCCAACGCGTTCGGGCTGGTGACCAGCCAGGCGCAGAAGGTGCAGGTCTGCGGCTGGGAGCCGGTCGGGCGCGTCTGGTCGAACGGCGTCTCGGCGGCGTTCGGCGTGCGCGAGATCGGCCTCGCCGCGGTCGTGCAGCTGGTGCTGCAGTAGCCGCGCCCGGCCCCGGCCGGTGCCAACGGGGCTTCGGACGGGGCTTCAAGAAGCCGCGCGATCGCGCCGATGCTGCGGTGCGCGCCGCCGGTCCTTCGGGGGGATGCCGGGGGCGTTGCGCGGACCGGGGGGGAGCAGGTGGTGCGCGCGCTCCCGGTCGCGCGGGGG
>CALKYL010000309.1 GCA_938003515.1 uncultured bacterium | reverse complement strand
GATCTACACCTTGTCGCGCGGCAACGCCCGGATGCCGATCGAGACGCGGTACGCCCCCGAGAGCGAGCTCGACCAGCTGCGCGCCGGCACCATCGACCGCCCGCAGCCGCGCCGGCCGTCCGCCGAGGACCGCGCGCTGCTGCAGCGGTGGACCGACCGGCTCTCGACCAACGTCGACACCCGCGTCGACCGCGACCAGCTGCTGCGGTTCAACTACACCGAGGGCGCGCGCTTCGACAACTCCGTGCACCAGTACGGCCTGCTCGGGCTCTACTCGGCGCATCTCTGCGGCGTCGAGGTCCCGCCGGTCGTCTTCGAGGCGGCCGCCAACCACCTGCTCGACGCGCAGTCGGACGCCGGGCGCCGGCTGCAGCTCGAGCTGGTCGACCAGCGCACGTTCGCGCGGCAGAGCCTCGACCCGACGGCGGCGGTCACGAGCGCGCGCACGTGGGCGCGCACGAACGGCTGGGGCTACTACGGCCCGAAGGACGGCGGCGAGGACGCCGAGATCTTCGGCAGCATGACGTGCGCGGGCATCACCGGCCTCGCGATCTGCGAGGGCGCGCTGTCGGACTTCCCCGACGTGCGCATGCCGAAGCTGTTCGCCGACGCCCGCCGCGCGCGCGACGACGGCTTCGCGTGGCTGGCGGCCCACCTGACGGTGCGCCACCACCCGGGCGCGCTGACCCGTCAGCACCGCTGGTTCTACTACTACCTCTACAGCCTCGAGCGCGCCGCGCGCCTGTCCGGCGTGGCGCTGATCCAGGACCGCGACTGGTACTTCGAGGGCGCGCTGGTGCTCGCGCTGGCGCAGCAGGACGACGGGCACTGGCCCGGTGAGCTGAGCCCCGACCTCGCCGTCGAACGCAACGCCATGGCGATCCTGTTCCTGAAGCAGAGCACGCGCCCGGTGCTGACGGGCCGATGAGCGGGCGGCGGGCCCCGCTCGGCTGCCGGCTCACCGGCCTCGCGCTGCTGGCCGGCTGCGCGGGCGCTCCGGACGCGCCGTGGCGCGAGCTGTTCGACGGCGTGTCGCTGGCCGGCTGGCGGCCGACGCCGTTCGGCGGCGAGGGCGAGGTGGTCGTGCGCGACGGCGCGCTGCACCTCGGCTTCGGCAGCCCCCTGACCGGCGTCACGTGGCAGGGCCCGCCCCCGGAGGGCGCCTACGAGTTCGAGATCACCGCCGCGCGCGTCGCCGGCACCGACTTCTTCTGCGGCCTGACCTTCCCGGTCGGCGACGCGTGGCTGACGCTCGTGCTCGGCGGCTGGGGCGGCAGCGTGTGCGGCCTGTCCAGCCTCGACGGCCGCGACGCCGCGCGCAACGAGACGCGCACGCTGCGCGCGTTCGCGAACGGCGTCGACCACACCGCCCGCGTGACGGTGACCGCCGACGAAGTCGTCGTCGCGCTCGACGAGGCGCCGCTGTTGCGCGCGGGTCTCGCGGGGCGTGCCCTGTCGCTGCGCCCGGAGGTCGAACTCAGCCGCCCGCTCGGGGTCGCGGCGTTCGCGACCGAGGCGCGCATCACGCGCGTCCGGTGGCGGCCGCTGCACGCGCCGTGACCGGGGCGCCGGGGGGCGGCCCCGCGCCGGCATCGCCGCGACGGAACGTGGCGGTCCGCTAACCGCGCCGCAGCAGGTTCTGGCGGCGCAGCTTCGCGCGCTCGACCGCCTTCTGGGCCGCGGTCGGCGCCGCCTTGCCGGCGCCGAGGTGCTTCGCCAGCGCGCGCACGGTCGGGAAGCGGAACAGGTCGGTGACCTGCAGCTCGACGCCGAGCGCCTGCGCGACCTCGCGGTGCACCTTGACCGCCAGGATGCTGTGGCCGCCGGAGTCGAAGAAGTTGTCCTCGACGCCGACGTCGTCGGTGCCGAGCGCCTCCTTCCAGATCGCGAGGATCGTGTCCTCGGTGTCGTCCCTGTCGCCGTCGACGCGGCGTCCAGCCGCCGACGCGACCTCCGCCGGCGCACGCAGCGCCTCGATGTCGACC
>CALKYL010000308.1 GCA_938003515.1 uncultured bacterium | reverse complement strand
TCACCCTGCCCCCCGAGCTCCGCTAGCGCCGCGATGAAGATCGCCCGCTTCCAGACCGACACGACGGTCGCCGACTTCGCCGCCAACGCCCCGCGCATCGCCCGCTCCGCCGCCCGCGCTCGTGAGCCCGGCGCGTCGCTGGCGGTGTTCCCCGAGCTCGCGGTCTGCGGCTATCCCGCCGAGTACCTGCTGCTGCGCCAGGCGTTCGTCGCGCGGCACGACGAGGCGTTGCGCGACCTCGCGACCCGGGTGCCGCCCGACGTCGACGTCCTGGTCGGCTGCCTGGAGGCGAACGACGACGCGCCCCAGACCGGCGGGCGCGCGCTGCACAACGCCGTCGCCCTGCTGCGCGGCGGCGCGGCGCGCGTCGTCGCCCGCAAGAGCCTGCTGCCGACCTACGACGTCTTCGACGAGTCGCGCTACTTCGAACCCTGGCCGACGCCGGAGACCAACGTCGTGGACGTCGCCGGCACCAGGGTCGGCGTCGTCGTCTGCGAGGACGGCTGGAACGACGAGCGCTTCTTCGGCCGGCGCGTCTACGCCGTCGACCCGGTCGAGCGCGTGGTCACGGCCGGCGCGCGCCTGGTCGTCAACCTCAGCGCGAGCCCGTGGGCCCGCGGGCGCCAGGCGTTTCGCGTGCGCATGGTCGCCGCGGCCGCGGCCCGCCACGGCGTGCCGATGGTCTACGTCAACCAGGTCGGCGGCGACGTCGAGCTGCAGTTCGACGGCGGCTCGCTGGCCGTCCAGGCGACCGGCATCGCCGCGCAGCCGG
Organism: uncultured bacterium; assembly: GCA_938003515.1. The sequence continues at coordinate 1,699 of CALKYL010000308.1, read as the reverse complement.
TCGCGTTCGCACAGGCGCTGCAGGTCGTGGACACGAGCGCGCCCTGGACCGAACGGCTCGTCGAGCCCGAGCTCGTCGAGATGCAGCACGCGGCGATCGTGCAGGGCATCCGCGCCTACGTGCACAAGTTCGGCTTCGAGAAGGTGGTCGTCGGTCTCTCCGGCGGCATCGACTCGGCGCTCGTCGCGACCCTGGCGGTCGACGCGCTCGGCCCCGGACACGTCGCCGGACTCGCGATGCCTTCGTCGCACAGCAGCGCGCACAGCGTCGAGGACGCGCAGGCGCTCGCCGAGAACCTCGGCATCGTGTGCCACGTCCTGCCGATCGCGCCGCTGCAGGCGGCGTTCGCCGACGTGCTCGCGCCGGTGTTCGCGGGCACCGAGCCGGGCGTCGCGGAGGAGAACCTGCAGTCGCGCGCGCGCGGCACGCTGTCGATGGCGTTCGCCAACAAGCACGGCCACCTGCTCCTGACGACGGGCAACAAGAGCGAATGCGCGGTCGGCTACTGCACGATCTACGGGGACACGAACGGCGCGCTCGCGCCGATCGCCGACCTGTGGAAGACCGAGGTCTGGGCGATGGCGCGCTGGCTCAACCGGGACGGCGAGCGCATCCCGCAGCGCTCGATCGACAAGCCGCCGTCGGCGGAGCTGCGTCCCGGCCAGCTCGACACCGACAGCCTGCCGGACTACGAGGCGCTGGACCCGGTGCTGCGCTGTCTGGTCGAGGAGGAGCTGTCGGTCGAGGCCACGAGCGCGCGCTGCGGCATGGCCCGCGACGAGGTCGCGCGGCTGTTCGGGCTGGTGCAGGGCTCGGAGTGGAAGCGGTTCCAGTATCCGCCCACGCTGCGCCTCAGCGACCGCTGCTGGCCGGGCCGTCGCATGCCGGTGAGCCACCGCTACCGCGAGCGCTGAGCCGCCGCGCGCGGCCCCGATCCGGGTTCACTTGCGGTCCTTCTTGATCAGGTCCTCGAGCCCCTTCTTCAGCAGGTCCTTGCCCTGCTGTTCGAGCAGCTTCTGCGCGACGTTGCCGAGTTCGGGCAGCGCGAGCGCGGGCGCGTCGAGCGTGCCCTTCAGGCGCGCCGGCGGCAGCTTGCCGCCGAGCGCCTGCAGCACGCGGTCGCCGTCCTTGCGGCCCTGCAGCAGCGCCGTCAGATCGAGCCCGTAGTCGAGCGAGCCGTCGAGCGCGACGCTGCCGGACAGGCCGATCTTCCTGCCGGCGGCGAGCCACTCGCCCGCGGTCGTGCGCACGAAGCCCTCCGCGAACGTGAACGGCGCCGAGAACGCGTCGATCGCGAGGCGGCCGTCCTTGCCGATCGGCGCCGCGCCCTGGCTCAGCGGACCGAGCGGCGCCAGCAGCCCCTGGAGTTGCTTCGCCGGCGCGAAGCCGGCGTCCCGCAGTCCGACTTCGCCGTCGCCGCGCCAGCGGTCGAACCAGGCGATCCACCCCTCGCCGTCCTGCGGCATCGCCGGGCCCGTGAGCGCCAGCCGCACGTCGCAGATGCCGGTCAGGCCGGCGGTGTCGGGGTCGAGCCCGGCGAACAGCGGCACGACGTAGCGCAGCCCTGCCGTCGCGCCGCCGGTCAGCCGCCCGCCGCGCCAGCCGACCGACGCGGTCGTCGGCAGCCGCGCCAGGTCGGTCAGGTCGATAGATCGGAAGAGCACACGTCTGAACTCCAGTCACACTGATATATCTCGTA
>CALKYL010000307.1 GCA_938003515.1 uncultured bacterium | reverse complement strand
CCTGGCACGGCAGCCCGCGCCGTGGCGGCGCCGCGCCGGGCAGATGCCGTTCGGGCCAGCCGGCGGCGACGCCGGGGTGGTCCTTGGCGACGTCGTTGAGGTGGTTCGCGACGCTGCGGCGCACGTATTCGCTCGGGTCGTCCTGCAGGCGCTCGAGCAGCGGCAGCGTCGGCGACGGGTCGGCGACGAAGCGCGTCAGCCGGATGCCCCACGGCAGCCGCGGCCGCGAGCCCTCGCTGACGAGTCTTCGCACGTGCGGACTCGGATCGTCGACCCACCGCGCGAGCGTCGCGAGCGTGCGCGCCTCGTGTCGGACGAGGAACGGACGGATCGCGAACTCGGCGGTGAAGCGCTGCGTCATCGCGTGCAGCGCGCGCAGCGCGCGCTCGGGATGCGCGAGCCCGTGCGCGGCCACGAACTCGGTCAGCGGCCAGGTCCCCCAGCCGGCGAGTCCCGCCGGGCCCGTCTGCAGCGCGCCGAGGTCGTCGTCGTCGCGCGCCGGCGCGAGCGCCGCCTCGAGCACGTCTGCGGCGGGGTCGAAGTCGTCGGGCAGCGTCGCCGCGAGCGCCTCGGCGACGTGCTGCACGCGCGCCTTGAGCTCGAGCTCGGCGAGCCCCGCCGTCGCGCGCCGCACGAAGCGCTGCCTCGGGAACGGGGGCCAGACGCGCGTGAGGTGCGCGGCGACCGTGCGCACCACAGCCGCGTCGATGCGCTCCTTGAACGGTCCGGTCATCGGCGCCGCATCATGGCCCGGCGGCGATCCGGTGAACAGCCGGTCGAAGACCGAGCCGTGCGACAAGGCGGCGCGCTCGGCGGCTACGCTGCGCGCATGGGTCCGCATCGCGTCGCGCCGTCGTTCCTGCTCTTCGCCACGGTCCTCACGGCCCAGACCGAGCCGCCGGCCGTGCCGACGCCGCACGTCGTCCTCGAGACCGTCGGTCCCGATGGCTGGCGCGCGCGCCTCGGCCCGACCAACGTCGGCACCATGCTGGCTTCCGAGACCGGACGCGCCTACTGGGAGCCGCTGGCGGGGCACGTGTTCGCGTTCTGGCGCCAGCTGGCCGGCGACGAGCAGGCCTTCGCCGCGGCGCGGGACCGCCTGCTCGGCTACTCGGGCGCGATCCGGATCGCGGCGCGGCTCGACCCGAACGTTCGCCGTGCCGACGGCGGCGCGAGCTTCGCGCTCGTTCTCGAACCCGACGGGCGCACCGACCTCGCGGTCGTCGCGACCGACGTGCGCGACCTGCTCGAGGGCGCCGTCGGCGACGAGTGGACCGAGCACCCGCACGACCCCGCGCCGCTCGAGCTGGCGTTCGACGGCCCCGACGCGCTGTCGGCGCCGTTTTGGATCGGCGAGCGACTCGCCGTCGTCAGCGGGCCGCGCGACCGCCTCGACGAAGCGCTGGGGCTCGCGGAGTGGCTGACGACGCACGCGCCGACGATCGGCAAGCCCACGCCCGGCAGCCCGGCGCTGCGGATCCGGTTCGACGTGCCGGCGTTGGTCGCGGCTGGCGCGCCCGACGCCGACGAAGCCGCGGTGCTGCGCGCGCTCGGGGTGGACAGCATCGGCGACGTGACGTTCGAGGTCGCGGCCGCCGGACCTCACGTGCTGGTCGAGGCGGGGGTCGGGTTCCGCGACGCCGAACGCGGCGTGTTCGCGGCCGTGCTGCCGAGCAGCCAGGGGCTGTCACCGCTGCTGCGCCTGGTGCCCGCGCGCGCCAGCGTCTGGAGCGTCGGGCGCTTCGACTGGAACGCGCTCGCCGACGCGATCCTGCGGGTCGTGGACCTCGAGATGGAGTGGGCGCCGGGTCGAGCCCGCCAGAGCGTCGAGAAGGAGCTGGGCGTCGACGTCCTCGACGGCTTCCTGGCGCACGCGACGGACGAGATGCTGGTCGTCGGCGCGCCGTTCGAGGACTACGACCGCGCCTTCGAGGCGACGTGGGCGATCGCGATCCGGCTGCGGGACGATACGAAGTTCCGCGCGGGGCTCGACGAGGTGCTGAAGCAGGTCAAGCCGTTCCTCTCCCCGGCGGAGACGACGATGGTCGGCGACGTCGCGCTGCGCCGCTACGGCAACCTCATGCGTTACGACCTCTGGCTCGGCGCGGGCAACGGCCTCTTCGTCCTCGCCGGTGGCCGCGACGCCGAAGACCGGGCCGTGACCTTGCTCGAGGGCTCGGCGACGCTCGACGTCACGGCGCCGACGGTTCCGGACGCGTTCGCCGACCTGGTGCGCCATCTGCCGCCGGGCCACAGCGGCGCGACCCTCGGGAACCTCGACTCGATCGTCGGGGTGCCGACCGAGTGGTGGTTCACGATCCTGACCGAACTGCTGCCGCTGCCGGTCGGCGACAGCATGACCGAGGCCGAGGCCGAGGCCGCGCAGGAGCGCTTTCGCGAGCTGCTGCGCGAACACGACCTCACGCGCGTGCGCACCGCGTCCGGCCAGGCCGAGGGACGCTGGCGCTGGCGGCTCTTCTGGTAGCGCGGCTGCGCCGCGCTCAGCGTGGCACCGACGGCGCCGGCTCCCGCGCGGAACGCGCGGGCTGGAGCGACGTGAAGAACTCGACGATCGCGCGCGACGCGGGCCAGTCGATCGCCGCGTCCGCGAGCAGTGCGGGGCGCTCGGCGGTGCCCGGCCACGCGTGGCCGCCGCCTTCGAGGGTGACGACGCGCACCGGCGCGACGACGGTCCCGTCCTGCTTCGCGGTCGCGTACGTGTCGACGCGCACGCCCCCCTCGGTGATCGACTCCGGGTATCCCTTCAGGCCGTTGCGCTCGACGTAGTAGTCGACGGCCGCCTGCAGCGGCGCGTCGACGCGGCCCTCGCCGCCGCCGAAGCGCACCTCGGTCTCGCCGCCGCTGATGCGCACGTGGCGGTCCTTCGTCCCGTGGACCAGCAGGACGGCGAGCGGCGAGGTCGCATCGGCGCCGGTCCAGTTCATCGCTCCGGCGACGACCGCGATACCCGTGAACACGTCGGCCGCCTCGCGTGCCAGTCGGTGGCACATCATGCCGCCGTTGCTGTGGCCCGCGACGAAGACGCGACGGGGGTCGATCGGCAGCCGCTGCTGCACGTCGGCGACGACCGCGCGCAGGAAGCCGACGTCGTCGATGTCGTTGCGGGAGGCCCACACGTCGATGCCGCCGGCGTTCCACGTCAACAGCCGCCGCGGCAGGCGCCCGGTGCCGTCGGGGAAGGCGACGACGAACCCCGCCTCGACCCCGAGCTCGTCGAGCCGCGTCACCTCGCGCACGTGCTCGCCGCTGCCGCCGCCGCCGTGCAGCACGACGAGCAGCGGCAGTGCGTCGGCGGTGCGTTGGTGCGGCGGCACGTGCAGGTGGTAGCGCCGGTCCCGACCGCCGTGCTCCAGTTCGACCGTCTCGGCTCCGCCGGGGATCTCCGCCGCGCGGACCGCGGCGCGGGTCGCAGCGTGCACGCGCTCGAGACGGCGCAGCACGCGCGCTGCGCGGTCCTGCACCGCGAACACGCCGCCGACGCCGAGCTCGAGGTCGATCCACGGCGTGAAGCCGAGCGCGCCGGGGTCGCTGACGCGCGTGCCGCCGTCCTCCAGCCGCTCGATCCACGTGCCGAGCCCGTAGCGCACGTCGTCGGACACGAGCGCGACGCCCCGCACGTCGATCTGTTCCCGGACCTGGTCGCGGAACATGTCGGCGACGCTCTTCTGGCTCAGCACGCGCACGCCGTCCCACTCGCCCTGGGCCAGCAGCATGCGCACGAAGCGCGCGTAGTCGTCGAGCGACGACACCGCGCCGCCCGCGACCCAGGGCAGCGCCGTCCGCCCGGGCTCGCCGCCGATCGGCTGCAGGCTCCCGAAGCGCGTGTCCCGCATGCCGAGCGGGCCGGCGATGCGTTCTTCGAACAGCGTGTGCCAGTCCTTGCCGGTCGCGCGGCACGCGGCGACGGCCGCGACCTGGAACCCGACGCCGCCGTAGACGAAGGCGGTGTTCGGATGCGCGCGCAGCCCGGCGCCGGCGGCCTCCTCGGCGAAGCGTTGCATGTCCCAGCCGCGCATGCTCTCGCCGAGTCGCGCCGGCAGTCCGCTCGTGCACGAGAGGCACTGCCGCACGGTCACGGCGCGAAGGTCGTCGCGGTCGAACTCCTCGACGTAGCGGCCGACCTCGACGTCCATGTCGAGCTTGCCCTCGTCGACGACGGTCAGCACGGTCGCGACGGCGAGCCACTTGCTCGCCGAGGCGATCGGCATCACGGTGTCGCCCGCGACGGCGCCGTGCTCGCTGCGGTGCAGTTCGCGATCCGCCCGGACCACGACGAGCGCCGCGCCGTCCAGCCCGAGCCCCTTGGCGACCCCGTCGACCGCGTCGCGCACGCCGGGGAGTTCGGGGGCCTGGGCGGGCAGCGCCGCGATCAGCCCGCCGAGCAGCAACCAACGGATGGTTCGTGAGGTGCCCATGACGCCTGATTATCGGCCGATGCGGGCGCGGGGACGGAGAAGAACGGGGCCGCTGGCGGCACGCTGCCCGCCCGCCTGCGCTCGACGGCCCCCTTCGCCGCTCGGGCGACGGCGGCACGGCGCCGCTGGCCGGCCCGCGGCTCGTCGACAACCGAGGAATCCCCGATGCCATCGTCGCGCCGGATCTTCCGAATCGTCGTGCTGGCCGTGGTCGGCGCGTCGCTCACCGCCTGCCACTTCCACCGCCACGGCTGCCGCGGCTTCCTCTTCCGACCGCCGCTCGTCCGCGTCTGTCGCTGAGCGGGCGCCGCCCGTAGCCTGCGCGCATGCAGGCCACGGACGCCCCCCTCGCCGCCGCCCCGGCCGGCCCCGCGCTGCGCCTCGCCGCCGTCTTCGGCGGCCTCGCCGTCGGCCTCGGCGCGTTCGCCGCGCACGCGATGCAGTCGCGCTTCGACGAAGCCGCGCTGCGCACCTTCGAGACCGGCGTGCGCTACCAGATGTACCACGCGCTCGCGCTGCTCGGCTGTGCCGCGCTGCACCGGATCGGCGTGCGCACGACGGCGGCGACGTGGCTGTTCACGGTCGGCATCGCGCTCTTCAGCGGCTCGCTCTACGGACTCGTCCTGCTCGAGCTGCGCTGGCTCGGGCCGGTGACGCCGATCGGCGGCGTCGCGCTGCTCGCCGGATGGCTGTCGCTGCTGCTCGCGGCCCGGCGCCGCACCGGCCACGGGAGCGGAGAAGGCTGAGGCCGGCGCACCCTTGGCCGCCACCGCACGTGGCCTACACTGCGGCCATGCACGTGAAGATCGAATACTGCGTGGTCTGAAACTACCTTCCGAAGGCGGCCGGTCTGGCCGCCGCGATCGAGAAGGCCCATCCCAAGGCGAAGGTCGAGAAGGTGCCCGGCGGCAGGGGCGACTTCATCGTCACGGTCGACGGCCGCCGGGTCTGGGACAAGCGCAGCATGGGGGACCGCTTCCCGGAGCACGGCGAAGTGCTGTCCCGGCTGCAGCCGAGTTGAGGGCTGTGCCGCCCGGCCGATCGTCGGGCGGCGGCCGCGCCGCAGCGGTTCAGACCCTGCGGAACCGCAGGAAGTAGTTCTCCTCGAAGCCGAGCGGCACCTCTTCGACGAGTTCGAAGCCGGCCTCGGTGATCTCGCGGATCACCTGTTCCTTGCCGCAGCGCACATGGTCGAGCAGCCACTGCCGTGACACGCCGGGGATGCGCTCGAAGTCGACGACGACGAACGCGCCCCCGGGCCGCAGGCTCTCGCGGATCGACGCCAGCGTCGAGCGCGGATACTCGAAGTGGTGGTAGGTGTCGCACGTGAACACGACGTCGACCGACCCGGGCGGCAGCCCGACGTCGCGCTCGGTGCAGAGCACCGCCTCCACCTGCGGCATGCGCCGCGCCGCGGCCCGCTCGCGCAGCGCCGCGACGAACTTCGGCGCGATCTCGACCGCGTAGACCCGGCCCTTCGCGGTCACGTCGCGCGCGAAGAAATCGACGAAGATGCCGGTGCCGGCGCCGACGTCGGCGACCGCCATGCCGGGGCCGAGCCCGACCGCGCGCGCGATCGCGCTTCGCTTCGCGAACACCTCGCGGCTCTCGGTCTCGAAGCGCTGGACCATGGCGTCGACATCGAGGTCCGGATCGAGGAAGTTCTCGTTGATGCCCGGCTTGACGCTGGCCTCTTCCGGGCCGGCGCTGCACGCCGCGAGACAGGCGAGGACGAGGCACAGTCGACGAGCACGCATGGCCGACAGCGTAGCCGCTCCGCTCCGGATCACGATCGTCACGCCCGCGCCGCGCAGGAGCCGCGGCGGCAACCGCGTGACGGCGCTGC
>CALKYL010000306.1 GCA_938003515.1 uncultured bacterium | reverse complement strand
GACATCGCGACGTTCCGCGACTTCCCGGCGGAGATGCGGGCCGCGGCCGGCAGGCTGCCGGGCGTCAGCGCGTTACAGCATCGCTTCTCGAGCTTCGACATCCACACGCCGGGCGACGCGCCGGACGTCCTGGTCGCGATGAACCCGGCGGCGCTCAAGGTGCACCTCGGGGCCCTGAAGCGGGACGGCATCCTGATCCTGAACACCGCGTCGTTCAAGCCGCTCGACCTCAAGAAGGCGAAGTGGGAGCGGGATCCGCGCGAGGACGGCTCGCTCGAGGGCTACCGCGTCATCGAGGTCGACCTGACCGAGCGCACCCGCGAGGCGCTCGCGAACTCGCCGCTCGACAACCGGGCCAGGGACCGGTGCAAGAACATGTACGCGCTGGGCATCCTGTACTGGCTGTTCCACCGCGACGTCGAGCCGACCGAGAAGGCGATCGCGAAGAAGTTCGCCAAGAAGCCGGACATCGTCGAGGCCAACCTGACCGCGATGCGGGCCGGCCACGCCTACGCCGAGACGACCGAGATCTTCCAGACCGCGTACCGGGTGCCGGCCGCGAAGCTGCCGCCGGGCACCTACCGCAACATCATGGGCAACCAGGCCCTCTGCCTCGGTCTGGTCGCCGCGAGCCAGCGCTGCGGCGTGCCGCTGTTCCTCGGCAGCTACCCGATCACGCCGGCGTCGGACGTGCTGCACCAGCTCAGCACCTACAAGCACCATGGGGTGATCACGTTCCAGGCCGAGGACGAGATCGCGGCCGTCTGCGCGGCGATCGGTGCCAGCTACACCGGCCTGCTCGGCGTCACGTCGACGTCGGGGCCGGGCGTCGCGCTGAAGTCGGAGGCGATGGGGCTGGCGGTGATGGCGGAGCTGCCGCTGATCGTGCTCGACATCCAGCGCGCCGGCCCGAGCACCGGCATGCCGACCAAGACGCAGCAGGCCGACCTGCTGCAGGTCATGTACGGCCGCAACGGCGAGTCGCCGGTCGTCGTGCTGGCGTGCTCGACGCCGGCCGACGCGTTCGAGGTCGGCTACGAGGCGGTGCGCATCGCGACGAAGTACATGGTGCCGGTGGTGGTGCTCTCGGACGGCTACATCGCCAACGGCAGCGAGCCCTGGCGGCTGCCCGACGTCGAGGCGCTGCCGCCGGTCGAGGTGACGTTCGCCCCGCCCGGACAGCCGGACGTCAAGTTCCAGCCGTACGCGCGCGACCCGAAGACGCTGGCGCGGCCGTGGGCGAAGCCCGGCACGCCCGGCCTCGTGCACCGCATCGGCGGCCTCGAGAAGCAGGACGTCACCGGCAACATCAGCTACGACCCGGACAACCACCAGCACATGGTCGACACGCGCGCCCGGAAGGTCGCGAACGTCGCCGCCGACCTGCCCCCGCTCGAGACCATCGGTGAGCGCCAGGGCGACGTGCTCGTGCTCGGATGGGGCAGCCCGCGCGGCGCGATCACCGCGGCGACGATGCGGCTGCAGAAGCAGGGCCACCGCATCAGCTGCGCGTTCCTGCGCCACCTCAACCCGCTGCCGAACGATCTCGAGGCGCTGATGCGCGGGTTCCGGCGGGTCGTGCTGCCCGAGCTCAACAAGGGCCAGCTGGCGATGATGCTGCGCGCGCGCTTCCTGATCGACGTGGAGAGCTACAGCCAGGTGAACGGCCAGCCGTTCAAGAGCCAGGACATCGAGGACCATCTGAAGAACGTGCTCGCCGGGACCGCGGCGAAGGAGGGCGGGCGATGACCAGCACCGAGAAGCCGAAGCTGACCAAGAAGGACTACAAGAGCGACCAGGACGTGCGCTGGTGCCCCGGCTGCGGGGACTACGCGATCCTCAACTCGGTGCAGAGCGCGTTCGCCAAGCTCGGCAAGCAGCTGCACGAGACGGTGATCGTCAGCGGCATCGGCTGCAGCTCGCGGTTTCCGTACTACATGGAGACCTACGGCTTCCACACGATCCACGGCCGCGCGCCGGCGGTCGCCACCGGCGTCAAGGTCAGCAACCCCGAGCTCGACGTCTGGGTCATCACCGGCGACGGCGACGCGATGTCGATCGGCGGCAACCACTTCATCCACGCGATGCGGCGCAACGTCGGGCTGAAGATCCTGATGTTCAACAACCGCATCTACGGCCTGACCAAGGGCCAGTTCTCGCCGACCAGCGAGCACGGCAAGGTCACCAAGAGCTCGCCGCTCGGCTCGGTCGACTGGCCGTTCGCGCCGATCGCGCTGGCGCTCGGCGCCGGCTCGACGTTCGTCGCGCGCGGCATCGACATCCTCGGCCCGCACCTCGAGAGCATGGTCGAGCGCGCCGACGCCCACGACGGCACGGCGATGGTCGAGATCTACCAGAACTGCAACATCTTCAACGACGGCGCCTACAAGACCTTCACCGACAAGGAGGTCCGCGACGACCGCCTGCTGCAGCTCGAGCACGGCCAGCCGCTGTTGTTCGGGGCGCAGAAGGACAAGGGGATCGCGTTCGACGCGAGCTTCCGGCCGCACGTGGTCTCGGGCCAGGACCTCGGCAAGGCGTACGTCTGGGACGAGGCCGCCGCGACCCCGGCGCCGGCGATGGCGCTCGCGACGATGGACGAGCAGGCGTTCCCGGTGCCGATCGGCGTGTTCCGCCGCCAACAGAAGACGACCTTCGATCTCGAGGTCAACGCGCAGATCGCGACCGCGAAGAAGGGCCGGCAGCAGTCGCTGCACGAGCTGCTGTACTCGGGCGAGACCTGGGACGTGCACTAGGCGGCACCGTCGTGGAACCGCCGCAGTCCGCGGCGCGCGGCGCGCGCCTCGTCCCGCTGCTGTCGGCGCCGCTGGCGGCGCTGCTCGCGGCGGCGTGCACGTCGTTCGGGCCCGGCACGATCCGCGGCGCCCGCTTCGACTACAACGCCGAGATCGCGAAGTCGTGGGACGAGCAGCTGCTGCTGAACCTGGTGCGGCTGCGCTACCGCGACACGCCGCAGTTCGTGCAGGTCGGCTCGGTCCTGGCGCGCTACACGCGCGGCGCCGGCGCGGCGGCGGGGGCCCTGCTCGGCGTCGACGGGACCAGCCGCACGGAGACCTCGATCGGCGGCAACGTCGCCTACGAGGAGTCGCCGACCATCACCTACGTGCCGCTGCAGGGCGAGGGCTTCACCCGCCACCTGTTGATCCCGATCGGCGCCCAGCCGCTGTTCCTGATGGCGCAGTCCGGCTGGAGCATCGAGCGCCTGCTGCGCTGCTGCATGCAGCAGGTCAACGGCATCCGCAACGCGCCGGGCGCCGCGGGCCCGACGCCGCTGCGCGGCGACGACGCGGCGGACTTCGTCGCGCTGGCGGCGCTCTTGCGCGAGATGCAGATCGACGGCACGCTGGCCAGCCTCGTCACCGCCGTCGACGGCGGCGCCGGCTCGATCCAAGGCGGCGAGCCGCGCCTCGTGCTCGCGCCGACGGGCGACCCCGACGAGGACCGCCGCATCGAGCAGCTGCGCGCGCTCTTGTCGCTCGACGAAGCGTGTGTCGAGTTCCCGGTGCGGCCCGGGCACGGGCGCGGGGACGGCTGCGCGGTGGTGATGCAGACGCGTTCGCTGCTCGGCGTGATGTTCTTCCTCTCGCTGGGCGTGCAGGTGCCCGCGGAGCACGTCGAACGCGGGCTGGTCACGCGCTCGGTCGACGGCGACGGGCGGCCCTACGACTGGTCGCGGCTGGTCGGTGGCCTCTTGCAGGTGCAGAACGCCGCGTCCTGGCCCGAGGACGCGTTCGTCGTGGTGCGCTACCGGGACCGCTACTGGTACATCGACGACGCCGACCTCGAGTCGAAGTCGACGTTCTTCCTGCTGACCTGGCTGTTCAACCTGCAGGCGACGTCGGCGGCCGGCGTCGGGCCGGTGCTGACGGTCGGCACCGGCGGCTGAGCCGGCCGGGGCGCCAGGACGGCGCGCCGGGGGGGATCCGGGTCGGAGGGGAGGGCAGCCGGCACCCGGCGCGCCGGGTCCGAGGAACCGAGTACTGACTACCGGGGTGTTGAAGACGGGATCGCACGCGCGCCCGATCCGTCGCAAGGCGATCACGATGGTCGGGACGCTGCGCCGTGTCTGTGCGTTAGGCAGACCGTCACCGCGACAGCGCTTGCGGCGGCTTTCCAACACTCGGGTAGTCAGTACTGAGGAGCCGCCCGGGCCTTCGAAATATCAGGATGTCGTGATACATTGATGCACCCGATGGCGACGCTCGACAGCCTGCACGCGACCCTGAAGCTGCTGTCGGACCCGCTCCGCTTGCGCTTGTGCGCATTGCTGTGCCGGTCCGAGCTGGCGGTGCAGGAGCTCGTCGCGATCACCGGGCTGCAGCAGAGCCGGGTCAGCAACCACCTGTCGCTGCTCAAGCGCGCCGGGCTCGTGCGCGACCGCCGGGAGGGCACCTGGAGCTTCCATTCCCTCGTCGAACCGAGCGACGAGGGGGCCCTGTCGCCGCCCCTCTTCGCGGCGACGCTCGAGCCCTACCTGCTCTCCGACGCGGGCCGCCGCGACCTCGCCGCGCTCGACGCGGTGCTCGACCGGCGGCGGCAGAAGAGCCGCGAGACCCACGACCACCTCGCGGGCCGCTGGCGCAACCTCGGGCAGGAGTTCGCCCTCGGCACGCTGCGCGCCGAGCTGCTGGCCCAGGCGTGGCCGTGCGGGCCGCGCGTCGCCGACCTCGGCTGCGGCGCCGGGTTCCTGACCGGCTGGCTCGCCGATCGCGGCGCGCAGGTGATCGGCGTCGACCACAGCGCGCGCATGCTCGACGAGGCGCGGCGCGGGCTCGCAGCCGCGACCGAGGGGCGGCGCATCGAGCTGCGCGAAGGCGAGCTCGACGCGCTGCCGCTGGCCGACGATGAGGTCGACGCCGCGTTCGTGCATCTGGTCTGGCACCACGTGCCCGATCACGAAGCCGCGGCCCGCGAGGTGTGCCGCGCCGTGCGACCGGGCGGCGTCGTGGTCGTGTCCGACCTGCTGCCGCACGACTCCGACTGGATGCGCGAGCACATGGGCGACCTGCGGCTCGGCGTCAAGCCGGACCAGGTCGTCGGCTCGCTGGCCCGCGCGGGCTTCGCCGGGCTCCTGAGCGAGCCGCTCGCCGACCGCTACTGCGTGGCGACGCCGGACGGCGGCCGCGCCGAGTTCCCGATGTTCGTCGTGCGCGGGCGCCGACCCGCGGCGACCGCCCCGTGACTGTTCCTTCCCCAACCAACCGATCGTTCCCGAGAACCGACCGAGAGACCGCGATGACCACCACGAATTCCGTCAAGAACAAGAACCCCGACAAGGCCGCCGTGCGCGCCAAGCCCCGCGTCTTGACCGAGCAGGACTACAAGGTCAAGGACATCCACCAGGCCGACTACGGCCGTCGTGAGATCGAGCTCGCGGAGGTCGAGATGCCGGGCCTGATGGCGATCCGGCGCGAGTACCGCAAGAAGCAGCCGCTGAAGGGCGCGCGCATCACCGGCTCGCTGCACATGACGATCCAGACGGCCGTGCTGATCGAGACGCTCGTCGAACTCGGCGCCGAGGTCCGCTGGGCCTCGTGCAACATCTTCAGCACCCAGGACCACGCCGCGGCGGCGGTCGCCGTCGGCCCGAAGGGCACGCCGGAGAAGCCGATGGGCGTTCCGGTGTTCGCGTGGAAGGGCGAGACCCTCGCCGAATACTGGTGGTGCACCGAGCGGGCGCTGGCCTGGCCCGGCCACGACGGCCCGAACATGATCCTCGACGACGGCGGCGACGCGACCATGATGGTCATGAAGGGCGCCGAGTGGGAGAAGGCCGGCAAGGTGCCCGCGAGCAAGGCGAGCGACAGCGAGGACCTGGTCGAGCTGATCAAGTGCCTGAAGAAGTCGCTGTCGGAGTCCAAGGACAAGTTCTCCAAGATGCTGCCGGGCATCCTCGGCGTCAGCGAGGAGACGACGACCGGCGTGCACCGCCTCTACCAGCTGCAGCGCGACGGCAAGCTGCCGTTCCCGGCGATGAACGTCAACGACAGCGTGACCAAGTCGAAGTTCGACAACCTCTACGGCTGCCGCCACTCGCTCGTCGACGGCATCATGCGCGCGACCGACGTCATGCTGTCCGGCAAGCTGGCGGTGGTCTGCGGCTACGGCGACGTCGGCAAGGGCTCGGCGCAGTCGCTGCGCGGGCAGGGCTGCCGCGTCGTCGTCACCGAGATCGACCCGATCTGCGCCCTGCAGGCGCTGATGGAGGGCTACGAGGTCCTCACGATCGAGGACGTCGTCGAGAAGGCCGACCTGTTCATCACGACGACGGGCAACGAGTTCGTCATCACCGCCGAGCACATGGCGCGGATGAAGAACAACGCCATCGTGGGCAACATCGGTCACTTCGACAACGAGATCGACATGGCCGGCCTCGCCAAGGTCAAGGGCATCAAGCGCGAGAACATCAAGCCGCAGACCGACCGCTGGGTGTTCCCCGACGGTCACGGCGTGATCGTGCTGGCCGAGGGCCGGCTCCTGAACCTCGGCTGCGCGACCGGTCACCCGAGCTTCGTGATGTCGAACAGCTTCGCGAACCAGGTGATCGCGCAGATCG
>CALKYL010000305.1 GCA_938003515.1 uncultured bacterium | reverse complement strand
CGGCGTGCGCGAGCACGCCATGGGCGGCCTGCTCAACGGCATGGCGCGCTACGGGCGGCTCATCCCCTACGGCGGCACGTTCCTCGTCTTCGCCGACTACATGCGCCCCAGCGTTCGCCTGGCCGCGCTGATGGGCCTGAAAGTGGTTTACGTCTTCACCCACGACTCGGTCGGGGTGGGCGAGGACGGTCCGACCCACCAGCCGGTCGAGCACGTGATGGCCCTGCGCGCCATCCCGAACCTGACCGTGTTGCGCCCGGCCGACGCGGCCGAAACCGCGGCCGCCTGGAAGGTGGCGCTCACCCACGACGGCCCCAGCGCGCTGTGCCTGACGCGCCAGGGCGTGCCGCACCTGGAGCGTGACGGCCTGGATGCGCTGGATGGCGTGGCCCGCGGCGCCTACGCGGTGGCCAGTTCAGCGGAAACGCCCGACGTCGTGCTGATCGGCACGGGCTCCGAGGTCCAGTGGGCCGTGGCCGCGCGCGCCACGCTGGCCGAGGAGGGCGTGGCCGCGCGCGTGGTCTCGATGCCGAGCTGGGAGCTGTTTGCGGCCCAGCCCAAAGCGTACCGCAACGACGTGCTGCCCCCCGGCGTGCCGCGCGTTTCGATCGAGGCCGGGGTCACGCTGGGCTGGGAACGCTTCACGGGCGAGCGGGGCGCGTCGATCGGGATCGAGCGCTTCGGCGCCTCGGCCCCGGGCGCGCTGGTGATGGACAAGCTGGGCATCAACGCCGAGGCCGTGGTGCGCGCCGCGCGCGCCCTGCGGCCGGCCACGAAGGAGGCCGCCGCATGACCAACCCGTTGAGAAAACTTCAGGATCACGGCCAGAGCGTGTGGCTCGACGACATCCGCCGCGACCTCATCCAGGGCGGCGATTTAGCCCGCCTGATTCGGGAGGACGGCCTGCGCGGGGTGACCTCCAACCCGGCCATCTTCAACAAGGCCATCGCCGAGAGCGACCTTTACGACGGGGCGCTGCGCGCCCTGCCGGACGGTTCTCCGAAAGACTGGTACGAGGCGCTGGCGGTGGCCGACATCCAGGCCGCCTGCGACGCCTTCGCGCCCGTCTACGCGGACACCGACGGCGGCGACGGCTTCGTCAGCCTGGAGGTCTCCCCCCGGCTGGCCCACGACACGCTCGCAACCGTGGACGAGGCGCGCCGCCTGTGGGCGCGGGTGGACCGGCCCAACGTGATGATCAAGGTCCCGGCCACGCCCGAGGGCCTGCCCGCCATCGAGACGCTCATCGCCGAGGGGATCAACGTCAACGTCACGCTGATTTTCTCGCTGGCCCAGTACCGCGCCGTGTGCGACGCCCACCTGGCCGGGCTCAGGCGGCGCCAGGCGAAGAAATTGCCGCTGAACGTGGTGGCCTCGGCGGCCAGCGTGACACTCAACCCCATCGACCCACTGGCGGCTCCGCTTCTCGACGCGGACGACCTGCCCGCCCGCTACGCGCTCGGCGTGCTCCACATGGCCTGCCTCGAGCGGCCGGCGGACGCGGTGGCCCAGTTCCGCGCCTACGTCGACGGCGGCGGCAGCGACGCCAAGGTGCGCGGCTGGCTGCAGGCGCTGCAGCGCTGAGCGGCGGCCGCGCCGCCGCGCGCCGCCGGGAGCGCCGCCGGCGCGTTCACTGCGGGAACTCGAACGCGGCGAAGTCCGCGGCGAGCTTCGCCGGGTCTTGGAGCACCGCCCGGAACGGCAGGTCGCGCGTGTCGCGGCCCTCGAGCACCGCGACCAGGTAGTCGCGGAACGGACCGCGCATCGCGCCGTCGTCGCCCTGGGTGCTCTTCGTGTCCTCGCGCAACCGGAGCAGCCAGTCGAACAGGACCGCGAGCTGCAGCATGCGGACCTCGGTGTCGGCGGAGAACGCCGCGACGTCGTCGCGCAGGATGCGCGGCAGCGAGACCAGCCGGGCGTCGTCCTTCGCGCGCAGGTACTCCTGCCGGGTCCACTCGAGGGCCCAGTAGGACGTGAAGTAGGCGGCGAGGCCTTCCTCGACCCACGCCGGCCGGTTGCCGGCGCTCGCGGGGAACGCGCGGTGCAGGTACTGGTGCACGACGCTGTGCGTGACGTGCATGCGCAGGAGCGTCGGGTTCGGGTCCCACGCGACCGCCACCGGCTGCTCGGGGTGGTTGCTCGCGTGGAAGCTGCCGTAGAACGACGAGTGGTGCTCCCCGTGCTGCTCGCCGAACGCGTTGTAGGCGGCGCGGTCCGGGAGCACGAACACCGGCAGCGCCGCGGGCGGGGTGAAGTCGACGCCGAGCACGCTGTGGAAGTGGCCGAGCATGGTCTCGAGGCCGGCGGCGAGGTCGCGCGCGAGCCCGTAGCTGGCCGTCGTGCGCACGGCGAAGTGCTCGGTCTCCGCCAGCCACGCGTTCTCGAAGGTCGAGTGGTCCTCCCAGATATCGAGCTGCTTCGTGCGCGCGTCGTGGGCGCGCTCCACGGCGCGGTCGATGGCGCGCTGCTGGGCGGCCACGGGCGACAGCGCGAGGCTCGCGCAGACGGACCGCACGAGCCAGGCATGCGGGCTTCGACGGATCATCGCGGCGAACATAGCGACGCATACGCGCCCCTGCAGGCGGTACTCGACGCGCCGGGAAAGACGCCGCAGCGGTCAGCCGCCGCGGCGCGGCGTCGCGCGGCCGACGTAGGCCAGGATCTCGGCGTCGAGTCCGGTGCGCTGGCGCGCGGCCGGTTCGTGCCGGTAGACGCGGGCGACCCCGTCGGCGATGTCGGCGCGGCCGCCGGTGAACTCGGCCACGAGCGCCTGCCATCGCGTTGCGAGCGCCTGCACCGCGGGGTCGGCCGGGTCGGTTCCGCGCTGCATCTCGGCGCGCACCGCGGCGATCAGCCGCGGCCACTCGGCTTCGACCTCGCGGATGCGGTCGTCGCCGACCGCGCGCCTGCGTTGCTCGAGCCACGCGAGCTGGTCCTTCGTGAAGTGCTTCTCGAACATGGTCATCGCCTCGATGGTGGTGAAGAGCTCTCCGACGTCCGGGTCCTCGTCGGCTCGCAGCCGCGCCGTCAACGCCGCGAGCCGCTCTCGCAGCGCCCGCTGTTCGGCGAGCCGTGCGTCGAGGGCGGCGAGGTGCCGCTCCAGCACGGGCAACAGCTCGCCGTCGGGCCCGTCGAGGCACTGCGCCGTCTGCTCGAGCGTCAGCCCGAGCCGGCGCAGCGAGACGATGCGCAAGAGGCGCGAGACGTCCTTCGGCAGGTAGAGGCGGTGGCCTGTGGCGGTGCGGCCGGACGGCGCAATCAGCTTGAGCCGGTCGTAGTGGTGCAGCGCGCGCACGGTCACGCCGGTCGCGGCGGCGACCGCGCCGACCCTGAGGCGCTCGGGATGCGGGTCGTGGTCCATGCGCCCATCGTGCCTCCTGACGCGGCGTCAGGGGCAAGCGGCGTCTCGGGCACGGGTCGGCCGGGTCCCCGGCTGGTCCCCAACGGGTACAGGGGGCGGGAGGCCGGCCGCGCCGACGGCCGCCGCGGGACGGCCGCGGGCCGGCCGCTCCGCGCTTCAACCGGCGCAGGCGCGCTGCTATGGTCGGGCCGAATCTGCTGAGGAACGGTCCATGGTCATGCCTTCGCCCTCGTTTCCGTCCCTGCGCGCGCTCCTTGGCGCCGCGACGGCGCTCGGACTCCTGCTGCTCGCCGGCTGCCAGACGGCCGCGCCGGTGCGGGTCGACGCCAGCTTCGTGACCGCGCCGGCGTTCTCGACCGGCTGTCCGTCGGACATCGCCGTGCTGCCGATCGAGGACGGCACCAAGGACCGCTCGGTCGAACGGCTGCTGTTCTTCCTGCGGCAGGAGATCATGCGGCAGCTGCCGGACCGCCGCTTCTCGCCGCTGACCGCGACGACGGTCGACGCGGCGCTGCAGGCCGATCCCGCCCCGGCGGGCGAGTCGATCCTGACGCCGGCGACCTTGTCGCGGCTGGCCGGCAGGGCGCGCGAGGACGCCGTGCTCGCGGTGCGCGTCGACCGCTGGGACGAGTCGACGCTGATGACCGACCGCCGGGTGCGCTTCCAGTTCCAGGCGGCGCTGGTGCGTGCCGACGGCCAGCAGCTGTGGAGCGGCACGATCCAGGGCGACGTCAAGGCCGGCGGTGCGGGCGCGGCGCCGCTCGGGCGCGACGCGGCGGCGCGCAGCTGCGCCGAGCTGGCGGTGCGGGAGCTGCTGCTGCGGCTGCCGAACCGGGTCGTCGGGTAGCCCGCGCGCGGGTGCGGCGCTGCGGCGGCCGGCCGGTTCGTCGGGGGGGCTGGGTGGCCCGGGCCCGCGGCCCGGTCGTCCGTGCGGTTCGTCCGGTCGGGCCGTCCGGTCGGGTCGGAGAGGATTCGCGCCCGGAGCTTGCGCGCCGGGCCGTGGGGTCGCTATCTTCCTCGACCTTTTCAACGAACCACCCGGCGATCGCCCGGCCGCACGAGGCGGCGGGCCGACCCCGCATCCGGAAGCCCTGTTCTGGAGCGACGGCCGATGCCACGAAAGAGGACCCAGGGATGACCATCGCCAGCGACACCAAGAAGCAGATCATCGCCCAGAACCGCCGCCACGATTCGGACAGCGGTTCCCCCGAGGTGCAGATCGCCGTGCTGACCGCGCAGATCCAGGAGCTGACGGAGCACATGCAGCGTCACCCGAAGGACTACCACAGCCGGCACGGACTGCTGGCCAAGGTCAACCGGCGCAACAAGCTGAGCGCCTACCTGCGGCGCAAGGACCCGCAGAAGCACGCGGAAGTGACCGCGAAGCTCGGTCTGCGCCGTTAGGCGCGGGCCGTCACCCCACGTAGGAGACCAACCCAATTCGATACCACGGCGCAACTGCGCCTCGCGTTCGCGGCTCGCACGCCGCGACCGCGGCCCGCTCGGGCGCCGAGGCGGCGCCCCGGCACCCCACGCCCGCGATCGCATCGCGGCACCCCGCGTCGACGGCTGGAACGTTCCGCCGTGGCGCCCCCGGCGCACGACGCGCCGTCCTGAGTCGGCACCACGCGGCGATCGCGCCGCCCGCAGGCAGCGAGTTCCCCAGGTAGGGGCATGCCCGCGGCGCGCCGGCAGGTCCACGAGACCAAGACCGAAACGAGAACGAGAGAGAGAGAACGAATCCCCATGGCAACCAAGAAGAAGGCAGAGGGCGCGGCCGCGACGAAGAAGAAGCGCAGCCCGCGCAAGAAGGCCGCGAAGAAGGCCTCGAAGAAGTCGGACGACACCACGACCACCGCCGCGAGCGCGGCGACCGCCGGCGCGCCGGCCGACGAGCGCTATCCCCAGATGGTCGTCGTCGAGCGCGAGATCGGCGGCCGCATGCTGCGGCTCGAGACCGGCCGCATGGCCAAGCTGTCCGACGGCGCGGTCGTCGCGCGCTACGGCGACACGATGGTGCTCGCCGCGGCCAACAGCCGCAAGGCGCCGGAGCACAGGGAGTTCTTCCCTCTGCCCGTCGACTACCGAGAGAAGACCGCGGAGGCCAGCGTGATCCCGGGCGGCTTCTTCAAGCGCGAGGGCCGGCCCGCGACGAAGGAGATCCTGACCTGCCGCATCATCGACCGCTCGATCCGGCCGATGTTCCCGGACGGCTTCCGTCGCGACGTGCAGGTGCTGTCGCAGGTGCTGGCGACCGACCGCGAGAACGACCCCGACGTCGTCGCCGCGATCGCGAGCTTCGCCGCGCTCGCCGTCAGCTCGCTGCCGCACGGCCGTTCGCTCGGCATGGTGCGCATCGGCTGCATCGGCGACGAGCTGGTCGTCAACCCGACCTGGACGCAGCTGCAGGGCGGCGAGAACCGCCTGAACCTGACCGTCGCCGGCCACAGCGACGCCATCGTCATGGTCGAGGCGGGCGCGAAGGAGGTCGACGAGGAGACGATGCTCGAAGCGCTCGCGCTCGCCCACGACCGCATCAAGGTCATCGTCGAGATGGTCGAGGAGCTGCGCGCGAAGGCCGGCAAGCCGAAGATGGAGTTCGAGCCGCCGGTCCGGGACGCCGACCTCGAGAAGCAGATCGAGAAGCAGTTCGGCAAGGCGCTGCGCGCCGCGCCGCTGACCACCGGGCCGAAGAAGGCGCGCCAGGACGCGATCAAGGCCGCCAAGACCGAGGCCGAGGCGGCCTTCCCGGCGCCCGAAGGCCTCGACGAGGCGGGCAAGAAGGCCTGGCAGAAGAAGGTCGGCGAGATCCTCGGCGAGATCGTCAAGCAGGGCGAGCGCGAGTCGATCCTCAAGGGCACGCGCGCCGACGGCCGCGACACCAAGACCGTGCGGCCGATCACGATCGACGTCGGCGTGCTGCCGCGCGTGCACGGCTCGGTGCTGTTCACCCGCGGTGAGACGCAGGCGCTCGGCATCGTCACGCTCGGCGGCACCGACGACCAGCAGATCATCGACGGCCTGATGCCGGAGCCGCGCAAGCGCTTCCTGCTGCACTACTCGTTCCCGCCGTTCTCGGTCGGCGAGACCAAGCGCATGCTCGCTCCCGGTCGCCGCGAGATCGGCCACGGCGCGCTCGCCGAGCGCGGCCTCGAGTGCGTGCTGCCGACGAAGGAGGAGTTCCCCTACACGATCCGCATCACCAGCGAGATCCTCGAGTCGAACGGCAGTTCGTCGATGGCGACCGCGTGCGCGGGCACGCTGTCGATGATGGACGCGGGCGTGCCGATCAAGCAGCCGGTCGCCGGCATCGCGATGGGCCTCGTCATGGAGGGCAAGAAGTACGCGATCCTGTCGGACATCCTCGGCAGCGAGGACGCGTGCGGCGACATGGACTTCAAGGTCGTCGGCACCGGGCGCGGCATCACCGCGCTGCAGATGGACATCAAGTGCGAGGGCCTGACGCGCGAGATCCTCGCCGAGGCGCTCGACCAGGCGCGCGAGGGTCGCCTGCACATCCTGCGCGAGATGCTCAAGGCGCTGCGCGCGCCGCGCGAGCAGCTCAGCCCGAACGCGCCGCGGCTCGAGTCGGTGCGGATCCCCTCCGAGAAGATCGGTCTCATCATCGGTCCGGGCGGCAAGAACATCCGCCAGATGCAGGAGACCTACGAGTGCAAGATCGCCATCGAGGACGACGGATTGTGCACCATCACCGGCGTCAAGTCGGACAAGGTGCTCGCGTGCCTCGAGCACATCAAGGCGATGACGGCGGAGGTCGAGCTCGGTACGGTCTACGAGGGCCGGGTCACGGCGATCAAGGAGTTCGGCGCGTTCGTCGAGATCCTGCCGGGCCAGGAGGGCCTCGTGCACGTGTCTGAGCTGTCGAACGAGTTCATCCGCGCGGTCACCGACGTCGTGCGCATCGGCGACGTCGTCAAGGTGAAGGTCATCGCGATCGACGACTTCGGCAAGGTCAAGCTGAGCCGCAAGGCGCTGCTCGAGGGCGCGCCGGCCGAGGCCGCCGCTGGCGGCGCGGAGGCGGCGCCCGAGCGCTTCGAGCGCGACCGGGGCGA
>CALKYL010000304.1 GCA_938003515.1 uncultured bacterium | reverse complement strand
CGGCGGCGAGGGCCTGCCGCCAGTCGGCCCCGAGCCCGAGGCCGATCGCCGCCAGCAGCGCCGTCGTGCCGAGCAGCTGCAGGCCGCCGGTGCCGAGCAGCGCCGCGCGGCGCTGCCACAGTTCGCGCGCGTCGAGCTCGAGGCCGACGACGAACAGCATCATCACGACGCCGAACTCGGCGACGTGCAGCACCGCGCCGCCGTCGCGGCCGATCAGGCCGAGCGCGAACGGCCCGATCGCGACCCCGGCCAGCAGGTAGCCGAGCACGGCGCCGAGGCCGAGCCGGCGCGCGAGCGGGACGGCGACGACGGCCGCCGCGAGGTAGACGAACGCCTGAGCGAAGAAGTCCACGGCTCAGCTCCCGGCCAGCGCCGCGTCGGCCTCGTCGGCGGCGAGCTCGGCTGCGTCGAGCGGGCCGGCGACCAGCCGTTCGAGCCAGCGGCGGTAGCGGCCCGCCGCGTCGGCGATCTGCTCGTCCCGCATCGCGTGCGTGCCGGTGACGAAGAACGGCGGCAGCCAGGTCATGCGGCACAGCCGCAGCGTCGCCTCGATCGGCCGCAGGAACTCCTGCAGCGTGTGCCGGTTGAGCCCGTCGGGTGCGTAGGCCGCGGCGCGGCCGCCGGCGCTGATCGCGACGCCGGCGCGCTTGCCGGCGAGCGCGTCGCCGCCGGAGCCGTAGGCCCAGCCGTGCTCGAGCACGAGGTCGAACCACTGCTTGACGATCGGCGGCACGCTGTACCAGTAGAGCGGGTGCTGGAACAGCACGACCTCGGGTGCCGCGAGCCGCGCCTGTTCGGCGTCGACGTCGACGTCGTAGTCCGGATACGCCTCGTACAGGTCGTGCACCACGACGCCGGGCGTCGCGGCGGCGGCGTCGCGCAGCGCGCGCTGCACGCGCGAGCGGCGGATCGCGGGATGGGCGAATAGCACCAGGACTTCGGCCACGGCCGGGGCAGGCTAGCGCGGCGGCGCGGCGTTGGCGAACGTCACGATCAGCACGATGCGGTCGCCGCTGCCGCGGTTCCACGCGTCGTGCTCGAAGGTGTCGTCGAAGACGAGGCAGCGACCGGGCGTCCAGCGGCGCACGTCGCCGCCGCAGCGCAGCGCGCAGTCGCCGCCGTCGGGCACGACGAGCGCGAGGTGGCAGCGCAGCACGCCCGCCATCTCGCCGCGGTGGGGGTAGAGCCGGGTGCCGGGCCGGAACAGCGAGAAGCCGGCGTTGACGAGGCCGGGCACGGCGGCGCACGCGGCGGCCGTGGCCGGGCAGCGCGCGCGGTTCCGTGCGAGCCGGTCGTCGGCTGCGCTGCCGGCGTCGACGAGGCCGAACCAGCGCCAGCCGGTCTCGTCGTAGCCGTCGGCGACCGACGTCAGCGAGTCCGGGCTGTCGACGAAGTCGCGCTCGCGGTCGAGCGCGAGGCACTCCGCGCGGATGTGCTCGGCCGCCGCCTCGAGCGCCGGCACGAACGCGAAGGCCCCGGGATCGCGGAACGCGCCCCGCGCCTCGGTCACCGCCAGGTCTCGGCGAGGAAGCGCTGCAGCTCGGCCCACGACTTCGCGTCGGCCTCGGCGTCGTAGCCGATCGGGATGCCGAACTGCTCGCCCTTCGCGGTCGCGTCCGGGTTGGTGAAGCCGTGCATCGCGTCGGGATGGACGACGATCCGCACCGCGGGCGCGCCGCCGACCCGCATCTCCTGCTCGACCGCTTCCACCTGCTCCATCGGGACCATCGCGTCGGCGCCGCCGTGGCAGACCAGGACGCGCGCCTTCACCGCGCCGGGCTCGGCCGGGTCGTCGGTGGCGAGGCTGCCGTGGAAGCTCGCGACCGCGTCGAGGTCGGCGCCGCGGCGCGCCATGCCGAGCACGACGCCGCCGCCGAAGCAGTAGCCGATCGCGGCGATGCGCTCCGGGTCGACCGTCGCGTGGTCGCGCAGGATCGACCACGCCGCCTCGAAGCGCGCGACGCCCGCGTCCATGTTCTGCAGCACCTCCTGCATGAAGCGCTGCGCGTCCTCGGGGTGCTCGGCCTGCTTGCCGTCGCCGTACATGTCGAGCGCGAGCGCGGTGTAGCCGAGTCCGGCGAGCATGTCGGCGCGCCGGCGCACGTAGTCGTTGTGGCCCCACCATTCGTGCACGATCAGGACGCCCGGTCGCGGGCCCTCGACGTCGGCGTCATAAGCGAGGTAGCCGGTGCACGCGGCACCGCCCGCGCGGTAGCGCAGCTCTTCGGTCGCGAGGTTCTTCATGGTCGGACCCGACGCGCAGCCGGGCAGCAGGAGCAGGAGGAGGAACGGCAGGGAGGTCGCGTGCATGGGCGTCAGGGCCCGCGAGGTTGGACCCGGCCGGGCCGCGCTGCAACCGGAATCACCGCCATGCCCACGGGTAGGTGACGCGGTGCGCGCCGTGCCCGACCGGCGCGCGCGCGTCGGGCGGCGCTCCGTCGACCCGCACGTCGACCTCGACGGCGCGCCCGCGCAGCCTCTCGGCGCCGGGCCCGACGAC
>CALKYL010000303.1 GCA_938003515.1 uncultured bacterium | reverse complement strand
CCCGGCTTTTTTTCTACCATGTTCTGCAGCAGCGAGAAACAGTCCTTGTCGGCTTCCTTGGGCTCCGGCGCCGAGGCGGCCTTGCGCGCCGCGCCCGCGCCGCGCAGCTTCGGCAAGATCGAGTTCTGCACCAGCAGAGAGTTGACCGCCCGGTAGATGCCGCGCACCTCGTCGAGCACATGCTCGTCGAACAGCTTGAGCAGAATGCCGCGCACTTCGGGATTGGAATCCACCTGGCCGCAGGTCTGCTTCCAGGCATCCGAGATGGCCTGCGGGTTGAACGGATTGTCGTCGGGCTGCAGCCCGGCGTCGCCGAACAGCACCCCCACCCGCTGGTCCAGCGCCACCAGCTCTTCTTCGCAGAACTTGCGCAGGCGCGCGGCCATTGCGTTGAACTGGAGGGTCTCGTTGAGATCCTCCTCTTCGACCAGCGCGAGCTCGATCTCGGACAGGTCGACGTCGGCGAAATCCTTGCCGATCTTCTTCGCCTTGTTGCTGCGCACCTGGAACTCGCGCAGGTAAAGCGTGCGGAACTGGTTCTCGATCTTGTCGCGCTGGGTCTTGATCTGCTGGCCGGTTTCGCGGCAGGCGGCCTGCGTCTCGGCGTCGCGCGACTCCATCATCATCGCGGTGAGCGCCTCGTCCGACTTGTCGAGCATGCCGGCAAGCGCGGCGACCAGGCGGTCGCCGAAAAGGTCGCGCGCCTGCGCCAGGATGCTGTCGAACGGTGTCGGTTGGCTCATGGCCGCCAGCTGTGCCGGGTCGGCCGCGCGCGGGCCAAGCTCGATGACGCCACCGCGATGCAGCCGACGGCGCGCCGAATCAGGATGTACTGCAAACCCACGAACTCCCCAAGTCTCGTCAATGCCACTGCCCGTTTCGGGTGGCAAGCATTGTGCCCGATAGCCGGCCGTCGACAAACGGCTATATGGCGCGTTTGTCCCGCCCTATTCCCCGGACGGTGCCGCCTTCGCCGCGGCCCGACGCCCGGCAGGCGATCGCGCCGCGCTCGAGCAGCGCGACGTCGACGCCGCGCCGCGCCAGCGCGAGCGCCGTCGACACGCCGGCGATGCCGCCGCCGACGACCGCGACCTCCGCCGCGCGCGGCAGCTCCGCGCCGGCGAACGGCGCCGCCTCGTCGAGCCACAGCGACGCCGTCACGCGGGCTCCGCGTCGGGATCGGACCGCTCGTCGTCCCGCCGGTCGGGATCGGGCCGGTCGGGATCGGGGCGGGCGGGATCAGGATGGTTGGCCAGGATCATGATCTTCTGCCAGATCTTGCGCGACAGGCCGGTCGTCAGGTCCTCGATCGCGTCGACGGCGGCGACCGCCTGCGGGTCGGGGAACCGCTGCGCGTAGAGCGCCGCGAGCTTGCCCGTCAGCGACAGCATCTCCGAGCAGTAGTCGAGGTAGCGGGTCAGCTCGAACGCCGACAGCCTGCGCTCGGGCGACGACCTCGTGCCGCGGCGCGGCCGCAGCGCGAACTCCGGGTCCTTGGTCAGCTGGTGCATGTCGACGACGTGCGCGAGCGCGCGCAGCTGGTGCAGCGCCTCGAGGCAGCTCGCCCGCTTCGAGCGCAGCTCGAGGGTCGCCAGCAGCAGCGCGCCGGCGGCGAGCAGGAAGAGCATCGAGATGCCGGCCTCGAGCGCCTGCACGAGCGCGAACAGGTCGGACTCGGCGGGCTCGTAGCGCCGCACCGAGGCGAACAGGAGCAGCAGGGCTCCGAGTCCGAGCAGCAGCAGCACCGCCGAGATCGCGCGCAGGATCCAGCGCGGCCGGTGGATCGCGACGCTGCGCTCCGCGTGCTGGCGCGACACCGCGACCAGGTCGGCTGCGACGCCGGCGAGGCCGGCGCCGGGAAAGCGCTCGCGCACGCGTTCGTGGAGCCGCTCGATCGTCGCGAGGATGCGCTGCTCGTCGAGGTTGCTGTAGGGCACCGGCGGATTGTGGCCGCAGCGGGGGGCGGCGCCCAAGCCCGGGGCCGCGCCTCGGGCGAGCGCCGCGGGCCGGTCGGTCCGATCAGCCGCGCATCAGGGCGAGCAACAGCAGCATGCCGATCGCCAGCAGGGTCAGGGCGACCGACGTGCGGCTGAGGCCGGTCGTGGTGGTGGTGCCTTCACGCATGACGGGGATGGTGGGTCGTGCGCCCCGCGGTCGCGGCTCCGGGAGGTGGTGCTCCGGAGTCGCACGGCGCGCCTGTGGGGGTTGGTAGTACGTCGGACCGGGTCGGTTGCCGGGTTCCGCCCGGTCCCGGTGAGAAATCGCCGCCGGAATGGGACCCGTTCGCTGCGATCCACAGGGGGGACCCGACGCAGTTTCGCAGTGCTTTTCCGGTCGCCAACGGTAGAGTCCTTGGCCTTTTCGCCCGCGGCCAGCGGCGCCGCGCCACGTCGGCACGATACGCCAGCGCGTAACGAAACGCCACCCCACCCCGCGCCATGAGCAAGGAACTGCGACTCTTCACCAGCGAATCCGTCAGCGAAGGCCACCCGGACAAGGTCTGCGACCAGGTCTCGGACGCGGTCCTGGACGCCATCCTCGCCCAGGACCACGAGTCGCGCGTCGCCTGCGAGACGATGGCCTCGCGCGGCTTCGTGGTGATGGCGGGGGAGATCACGACGAAGGCGCAGATCGACTTCCAGGAGACCGCGCGCCAGGTGATCGCCGACATCGGCTACGACGACCCCGAAGTCGGCTTCGACGCCAACTCGTGCGCGGTGCTGACCTCGATCCAGAAGCAGTCGCCCGACATCGCGCTCGGCGTCGACTCGCACACCTCGCAGAGCAAGGAGCAGGGGGCCGGCGACCAGGGCATGATGTTCGGCTACGCGTGCCGGGAGACCGACGCGCTGATGCCGTTCCCGATCCACTTCAGCCACCGCATCCTCGAGAAGCTCGCCGAGGTGCGCAAGGCCGGCCGGTACCCGTTCCTGCGCCCGGACGCCAAGAGCCAGCTGACGGTCGAGTACGACGCCGAGCACAAGCCGCGGCGCGTGCACACGGTGGTGATCTCGCATCAGCACCGGCCCGAGGTGTCCAACGAGGAGCTGCACGCGGCGCTCAAGGCGGTCGCGCTCGAGGTGCTGCCGCCGGAGTCGATCGACGCCAAGACGCGCTGGTTCCTGAACCCGACGGGGCGCTTCGTCGAAGGCGGCCCGAAGGCGGACGCCGGGCTGACCGGCCGCAAGATCATCGTCGACACCTACGGCGGCATGGGCCGGCACGGCGGCGGCGCGTTCTCGGGCAAGGACCCGAGCAAGGTCGACCGCTCGGCGGCCTACGCGGCGCGCTGGGTGGCCAAGAACGTGGTCGCGGCCGGCTACGCCGACCGCTGCGAGGTGCAGGTCGCGTACGCGATCGGCGTCGCCGAGCCGGTCAGCGTGCGCTGCGACCTGTTCGGCACCGGCACGGTGCCCGAGGACAAGCTGACCGAAGCGATCCGCGACGTCTTCGACCTGCGGCCGGCGGGCATCATCCGCGAGCTGGACCTCAAGCGTCCGGTGTTCCGCCCGACCGCCGCCTACGGCCACTTCGGGCGCAGCGAGTTCGCGTGGGAGCAGACCAGCAAGGTCGACGCGCTGCGCGCCAAGCTCGGCTAGGCCGATCGGGGCCGGACCGCCTCGCCGCCGCAGCGCGCCTGCGGCGCGCCTGCATCGCGTCTTCATCGCGGGCCGGAACGCGCGGCGTCGTCGGGATTTTGCCGCGTTGCGACCTGACGCGGACGGGCCCGCGCGGGTCCGGCCGAGGCGGCGCCGCGGGCCGGAATCCCGCTCGAAGTTGGTTTCGTCGCGGTGGTTCGAGACTATTCCCCGAGGCGGGTCCGCACCCCTCGAAACGGCGAGGTCATCATGCAAGAGCCAGCGGTCGAAGTCCTGTTCTGGGATCTGTGCGGCACGTCGCTGCCCGCGGCCGACCTCGAGTCGGGCAAGGCGGTGCGGCACGAGGGCAAGA
>CALKYL010000302.1 GCA_938003515.1 uncultured bacterium | reverse complement strand
CTCGAGGTCGCCGCGGCCGGCGACGTCGAGCTGGCGCTCCGCGCGGACGACGCACCGGCCCGGCCGACCTGCGTCGTGCTGACGTCGATCCCGTGACGGGTGGCGGCGCGATGCCGTCGACCGCAAGCACGCGGTCCACGCTGGACGCTGCGCGGTCGGACCCGCACGCTTCACGGTTCCTTCACGCGGCGCTGCTCGCCGGTGCACGCGCGCGGCCCACACTGCTGCCGCAATTCCCGGCGCCGGCGCGGCGTCGTGCCGCTGATCCCCCACACACCATGATGCGTCCCACCATCCTGTCCCTCGCGGCGTGCGCCCTGCTCGCGCCGTCGGTCTCCGCCCAGTTCTTCCAGCCCGGCAACGTCGTCGTCGTGCGCGCCGGCGACCCGGCGCTGACGCTCAGCTCGGCCGCGGCCCCGCTGTTCCTCGAGGAGTGGAACCCGGTCACCAACACGCTGGTGCAGACGCTCGCGCTGCCGAACGGCAACCCGGCGGGCCTGCCCATCCCGACGCCGGTCGCGCCGAACGTGTCGATCGCGCAGCGCGGCTTCTCGTCGACCGAGGGGCAGCTCAACCTGTCGGCCGACGGCCGCTACCTGGTCGTCGGCGGCTACGCGGCCGACACCGGCTCGCCGAACCCGCGCGACGAGCCTTCGGCGACGACCCCGCGCGTGATCGCGGTCGTCGACGTGCTGACCGGCCTCGTCGACACCTCGACGGCGCTTACCGACGCCTACGACTCGACCGACTTCCGCGGCGTCACCAGCGACGCCGGCCTGCGCTTCTGGACGTCGGGGAACGACACCGGCGGCTCGGTGCGCTTCGTGTCGAACCTCGGCGCGACCACGTCGCTGCCGGTCAACGCCGGCTCGCCGACCAACAACCGCTTCATCGGCATCTACGACTTCGACCTCTACGTGACGAGCGCCTCGACCGGCGCCGGCACGCTCGGCGTCGTCGCGGTCGGCAGCGGCGGTCTGCCGACCACCGGCGGCCAGGCGCAGACGCTGCTGCCCGGCTTCCCGACCAGCGGCGGCATCTCCGCCGGCAACCCGTACGACTTCTGGTTCGCCGACGACCAGACGCTCTACGTCGCCGACTCCAACCAGAACTCGACCATCGGCGGCGTGCAGAAGTGGACGTTCAACGGCACGACGTGGGCGTTCCAGTACCGGCTGACGGTGCAGGTCCCGCCGGCCGAGACCTGGGGCGCGCGCGGTCTGACGGGCCTCAAGCGCAACGGCGTCAACGAGATCTGGTTCACCGCCGAGCAGCCGGGCTTCGTCACCCACCTGTGCAAGGTCGAGGACACCGGCCCGAGCGCGGTGCCGGTGATCGTCAGCACCGAGCCGACCGAGACCGACTACCGCGGCGTGCGCGTCATCGGCACGCAGATCCAGTCGATCGCGGCGGGCTGCGGCGCCGCCGAGCTGCAGGTGTCGGGCCCGGGCCTGCTCGGCACCGGCGTCAAGGTCGAGCTCGAGAACGTGCAGGGCTTCGCGTTCCTCAACTTCAGCTTCACGCCGGTCGGCCTGCCGCTGACCAACTGCACGTGCACCGTCGTCGCGGCACCCGGCACGCTGGTCGGCACCGACTCGGTCGTGCTGCCGATCCCGGACGACATCACGCTGATCGGCCGCGACGTCTACGTCCAGGGCATCGACCTGTTCGACCCCGCGGCGACCTGCGTCGAGCTGCCGTTCCTGACGCTGACCGACGGCGCCGTGTTCACGGTGCGCTGAGCGCGCGCCGCGGCCGGCCCGACCGGCCGGCGACGTCGACACGGCGGGCGCGTTCGTGTTGCATCGCGGGATGCACACCTCCCCCGCCGGCGGCCCGGCCGCCCCCCCTCCGAACGGAGCCGGGTGATGGCCTGGCTGCTCCTGGTCGTCGCCGGCCTGTTCGAGACCTGCTGGTCGGTCGGCATCGTCTACACGCGCGGCTTCTCCCGCCCGTGGCCGACGCTGTTCGTCGCGGTGACGCTCGCCGTCAGCATGTGGCTCCTGGCGATCGCCGCCCGCACGATCCCGATCGGCACCGCCTACGCGGTCTGGGTCGGCATCGGCGCCGCGGGCACCGCGCTCTACGGCATCCTGCGCCTCGGCGAGGCGGTGTCACCGGCGCGGGTCGGGTTCCTCCTGCTCCTGCTGGTCGCGATCGCCGGCCTCAAGTGGACCGCCGCCTGACCTCGGCTACACCGGCCTCGCGCGAAGGGATACAGTAGCCGGCCGGCGCCCCGCGCCGAGACCGGATGCCGAGACCGCGCACGCGCCTGAGCCACCGCCACCTGCTCGCGCTGGGCACGTTCCTCGTCCCGCTCGCCGTGCTGGCCGCGCTCGGCTGGACCGAACTGCGGCGCAGCGGCGCGCTCGCCGAGGCTGCGCTCGAGCGCGAAGCCCGGCAGTTCCTCGCCAGCGCGCGCCAGGCGATCGAGCAGCAGCTCGAGCTGCAGATCCCGCCGGCGTTCTCGGCGTCGCAGCGGCTCCTGGCCGAGCACGGCCCGGTGCGCACGACGCTGCAGCTGCGCGGCGAGGAGGGATTCGCGGCGGTCGAGGACCTCGTGCTGCTCGACGATCAGGCCGGCCTGTTGTGGCCGACGCTGCCGCCGTTCGGCGTCAGCCTGCCGCTGGCGCGCGAGCCGCAGACCGCGAGCGACAACCCGATGCAGTCCGCGCTCGCCGCCGCGGAGCTCCTGCTGACGCGCGGCGAATGGCAGGCGGCGATGACCCGGCTCGAGTCGCTGCTGGCGACCCTCGAGGCCGCCAACCCGCCCCGACGCGGCCGCCGCCCGGGGCAGGAGGAGATCGAGGTGCCAGGGCGGGTACGGCCCGCGGCGGCGGTGCGGGAGAGCGCCGAGACCGCCCGCGCGCGCACGCAGTTCGCCGCGGTGCAGGCGCTGGCGCGCGACTTCTCGGGCTGGTCGAGCTACCGGTTCGAAGCGGACATGCCGGCGTTCCAGCTGCTGGCGACGGCCGCGCTCGCCGAGCTGGGCACCGCCGAGGACCGCCTGGCGCTGCTCACCGACATCGCCGAGACCCGCTACGACTCGGTCGCCGACGGCCTCGCCGGCGCGCTCGCCAACCGGCTCGCGGCGACGTTCCCGAGCGACCACCCCGCGCGCGCCGACGTCGACCGGCTGCTGGAGGAGGAGCGCCAGCGCGCGGCGACGCGCGAATTCGCGGCCTCCTACGAGCTCGTGCTCAAGTACGGCCTGCGCATGCGCATGCTGCGCCAGGCCGCCGGCGACGACGGGCTCGCGCCGGTCGACGAGCGCATCGTCTCGTCGGTCGGCGAGCGCGCGTCGCTGCTCGCCGTGCGGCTGGCGAGCGACGAGGAGCTGCGGCGGTTCCAGTGCACGCACGTCGGGCTGCACTTCGACCTCGACGCGCTGATCGGGCCGGCGCTCGAGGCGTTCGTCGCCGCCGACGGCAACTTCCGGCTCGCCGTGTACGACCCGGACGACGTGGCGCTGGTCGCGCCGCCGGCCGACGTGCCGGCCGACTTCGTGCCGCCGGCAGACGAAGCCGACGGGCTGACGCTGCACGCCTACCCCGCCGATCCGGTCCGGCTCGTGCGGGAGGCCGAGGCGGCGACCGACAAGCGCACGCTCCTGTTGATCGCGCTGTTCGTGACCGCGCTCGGCGGCGCGCTCTGGTCCTGGCGCTCGGTCAGCCGCGAAGCGGAGCTCGCGGCGCTCAAGTTCGACCTGGTCTCGCGCGTCTCGCACGAGCTGAAGACGCCGCTGGCCCTGATCCGGATGTACGGCGAGACGCTGGGCATGGGTCGCGCGCGCGACGGCGACCAGGCGGCGGAGTTCGGCACGATCATCGCCCGTGA
The DNA here is from genome assembly GCA_938003515.1 of uncultured bacterium. The sequence continues at coordinate 1,297 of CALKYL010000302.1, read as the reverse complement.
GTCGGAGCGGCTGACGACCCTGATCCAGCGCATCCTCGACTTCTCGCGCCAGCAGGCCGGCACGCTCGAGTTCAACGCGGAGCCGCACGATCTGGGCGAGCTGCTGCGCACGGTCGCGGACGCCTACGCGCCGCACCTCGAGGCGAAGGGCGTGCTGCTCGTCGACGACCTGCCGTCCGGCGTCACCGTGCGCTGCGACAAGAACGGTCTCGAAGGCGCGGTCGTCAACCTGCTCGAGAACGCGGCGAAGTACGGGCCGGACGGCGCGGACGAGCACGAGGTCGAGCTCGTGCTGCGCCGCGACGGGCCGAACGCCGTCGTCGACGTGCGCGACCGCGGCCGCGGCATTCCGCCCGGCGAACGCCAGCGCGTGTTCGAGGGCTTCTATCGCGCCAGCAACGCCGGCGAGGTGCGCGGCGCCGGGCTCGGCCTCGGACTCGTACGGCACTTCGCGCGCGCGCACGGCGGCGACATCGAGGCGCTGCCGCGCGACGGCGGCGGTACCATCATGCGCATGCACCTGCCGCTCGGGCGCAGCGCGCCCGTGAACGAAGAGAGGGCCAACGCGACGTGAGCACGCTGACCGACACGCACATCCTCGTCATCGAGGACGAACCCGACCTGCGCGCGGGCCTCAAGCACAACCTCGAGCTCGAGGGCTACAAGGTCCTCGCCGCCGCCGACGGCAAGGAGGGGCTGCGCAAGGCGCGCGAGGGACAGGCCTCGCTCGTGCTGCTCGACCTGATGCTGCCCGAGATGTCCGGGCTCGAGGTGCTGAAGCACCTGCGCGAGACCGGCCACGAGACGCCGGTGATCATCATCTCGGCGAAGGGCCAGGACCGCGACAAGGTGCACGGGCTCGAGCTCGGCGCCGACGACTACCTGACCAAGCCGTTCGGGCTCAGCGAGCTGCTCGCCCGCATCCGCGCGGTCCTGCGGCGCACGCAGAGCGGCGCGCGCGCCGGCGCCGGCAGCCGCGGCGGCGTCGGCGGCGTCATGAAGTTCCCTGGCCTCGTCGTCGACTGGCGCCGCTACACCGTCAGCCAGGACGGCGAGGAGCAGCAGCTGTCCCGCTACGAGGCCGAGATCCTGCGCATGCTGATCGAGCGGCGCGGCGAGGTCGTCAGCCTGCAGGAGCACTTGCGCAAGGTCTGGGGCTACGTGCACCTGCCCACGACGCTCACCGTCGACAACCACATCGCCCGCCGGCGCAAGAAGCTCTTGTCCGTCGTCGAGACCCCGGCCCACGTCGTCACCGTGCACGGCCTCGGCTACCGGTTCCAATCCGAGCTGCCCG
>CALKYL010000301.1 GCA_938003515.1 uncultured bacterium | reverse complement strand
AATTCTCACTCGTGATGTCTGTCAGCAACGTCTTGAGCCACCCGCTGCGCGCGCTGCCCCCTACCGTCCACCGCCGCTCCTTCGGCGCCGCCCCGCGCGCGCAGGCGAGCGTCAGCGGGCCGCGCGCATCGCCCCAGGACGTCGTCGCCTGCGACCACAGCGCGAACTCGACGTGCAGGAGGTCCTGCAGGATCGGCTCCGTCAGCTGGTAGACCGTCAGGCCCGGCAGGTCCGGCGAGCCGGGCACCGGCACCTCGAACGGGTCGACCCAGCGGTCGGGGCCGGCCGGGAACACCTGGCCCGGCAGGAACCAGCCGCAGCGCAGCTCGAGCAGCGCGTCGTCCGGGCCCTCCTGACGCCACGGCACCAGCAGCAGGTTGCCGACCCCGCGCAGCGGCTCGGAGCGGCGCTGCTCCTCGACCGCGGCGACGATCGCCTCCGGGGTCCGCGTCGGATCCTCCGCGAGCGCGCGCGCCGCGAGCAGCTCGTCGACGATGCGCAGCTCCCTTTCGACGTCGAGCCGGCACGCGCCGCGCAGCACCTGCACGCGGGTCGCGTCGCGCTCGGGCTCGGCCGGCAGGCCGATCGGCAGCAGCTGCACCACCAGCCGGTCGTCGACGCGCTCGCGTTCGCGGCCGACGGCGCTGCCGCGCAGGCGGAGCAGCTCGCGCCGCACGACGTGCTGCGCCCGCGCGGCCCGGTCGGCGAGCTCCTGGCCGAGTTCGCCGTCGCGGAACATCGTCAGCCCGCCGTCGACGAGCTGCACGAGCATCATCAGGAAGCCCGACAGGATGCCCATGACGACAAGCAACTCGATCAGCGTGAAGCCGCGGTCGAAGCGCGCCGTGTTCATCGCGCCGTGACCTCCTCGTCGAACACGCGCGTGCGCCCTTCGTACTCGACGCGCACGTCCTCGACCCGCGCGGTCGTCTTCCAGCCGTGGCTGCGGAACGTCTGCATGTCGATGGCGCCCGGCCGGTAGACCGTCTGGAAGCGCACCTCGAGCCGGGCCGCCTGCCGGCCGAGCCGGTGCGGCGCGGCCTGGTCGGAGCCGCCCTGGAACTGCCACAGACCCTCCGTGACCGCCGGATCGGCCGCCCACGACGCGAGCCCGTCCGTGCGCACGCGGCAGATCACCTCGACGCGCGGGTCGCGCGTCTCCTCGCGCCAGCGCACGTCGCGGAAGAACACCGGCGCCTCGTTGGTCGTCAGCTGGAAGTAGGCGAGCTCCGGGTCGTCGCTCTGCTCGGCGTACCGGTCCCAGTAGCGGAACGGCCACGAGATCACGACCTCGCCGGCCCCGGCGCCCTGCGGCACGGTGCCGTAGCGGCCGCGGAACAGCCCGCGCGACGCGGTCTCGTCGCGGCCGCCGAACGGGCCGTCGGCCGGCGGCGGATACCAGCGCGGCATCTCGAGCGTCTCGACCTGCGTGCGCGCCCAGCAGTAGTGCAACAGCTCGGTGCCGAGCAGCAGCGTGCCGGCGCGCGGCAGCGGCCCGATCGCCTGCAGCGGCAGGCTCGCCTCGTTGGCCCCGACGCCGCTCGCGAGGATCGCCGCCGGCCGGTGCGTCAGGAACATCACGCGCGCGCCGCGGTCGTGGTCGCGCGGTTCGGTGTTCAGAAGCCCCCGGCCGTTCTGCGCGATCGTGAACACGCCGTCCTGGCGCGTCTGGTAGGCGAGGATCTCGCGGTCGATCTGCACGAGCCCGCCCGACGGCGGGAACAACGCGCTGAGGTCGGTCTGCGACCAGAGCGCGCCGGCGGAGTTGGTCGTGAACGGACGGTTGACCGTGAAGCTCCGCGCGCTCGCGGCGCAGACGTCGTCGAGCACGAGGTCCGGCGCGGCGTGGCCGGTGACCTCGACCTCGTCGACCAGGCCCTGCACCGGCTGCTCGCCCGCGACGCCGGCGCCGATCGTCGGCGTCGGGCAGAAGGCCGCCGGCAGCTCGCCGCTCGGGAACTTCACGATGCGGTCGAAGCGCCGCGGGTCGTCGACGGCCGTGCCGCGCGGCGGGCCGAGCATCGGGATGCCGACGGCCTGCTTGAACGCGACCAGCTGGAACGGCCACGGCCCGAGCAGCTCGTCGGGGGTGCGGTTCTGCTGCAGGTTGTCCGAGCCGTAGCGGCGCGCCTGCCAGGTCACGGTGTGCCACTCGACCAGCGGGCGGTCGCTGCCGCTCGCGAGGGAGCCCTGCACCAGCGCGACGCGGTCGTGGCGGCCGACGCGGCCGGTGTAGGCGCCGTAGTTGCCCCACAGCAGCTGGAGCCGGTGGCACGGCGTGACCGTCGCGTTCGCCTGCGGATGCGACGACGTGCCGGTGAACGGATCGCCGCGGAACGACAGCGCGCGCCGCACCGCCTGGATCTGCGGGAACGTGCTCTCGAGCTGCGGCGTGTAGCCGATGAAGCCGCTGGAGGGCGCCACGTTGCCCCACGGCGGCGTCGCGACGCCGGCCGGCGTGTTCTGCGGCCCGAGCGGCCCGATGCGCACGCGCTCGACGCCGGTCGACTGCGCGAGCTGGAAGTAGGTCGAGAACCAGCGCGCGCGGTTGGCCCGCACGACGAAGCGGTTGTCGGCGATCGCGTCGTAGCGCACCCACTCGGTGTCCTCGACCGCGCCGCGCGGGTACAGCTGCAGCCACTCGCTGAGCCCGGTGATCGCCGGATCCCACAGCACCGAGGTGTTCTGCACGCCGAGCGAGATCGGCACGACCCAGACGATGTTCGTCGGGATGTCGTCCCACAGCACCTGCGGCTCCGCGGGGTTCCACGGCCAGTCGGTGAAGTCGGTAATGAAGCGCCGCGGCGTGCCGTCGTACAGCTCGGGGTTGATGCGGGCGTCGTCGCCGGGCAGGCGCTGTGCGCGCTGCACGCCGGTCAGGCTGGTGCCCTGCCGGCCCTGGTAGCGGATGACCTCGATGCCGCCCGCGCGCACCGTGCTCGTCAGCTGCAGGTTGGGTCCGGCCTCGTAGTCGAACAGCCGCTGGATCAGGAGCGCGTAGCCGCCCGACGGCGAGAACGCGTCGACGATCTCCTGCTGCGCCGGTCCCGGCGGCTGCTGCGTGCCCGTCGGCACCGGGTCGGCGAGCTCGATGGTGCCGCCGTTCCACGTTTCCTCGATGCCGCGCCCGATCACGAACGGCGGGCCCTGCGGCGGCTGCACGACGATCGAGTCCGGGTTGCTGATGAACGCGCGCGCCACCGCGAAGCCGCCGAGACCGGCGTCCGGCGCGGTCTGGCCGACCATCATGCCGGTGTCCTCGCTGACCAGCGCCGCGTAGCCGTACAGCTCGACCATCGAACCCGCCGGGTGGTCCGGGAACACGTCGAGGTTCACGCCCTGGAACTGCGGGTCGTCGACGTCGACCGTCGGCAGGCCGTTCTGGTCGACCGGGATCGCCGGCCGGTGCTCGCGGCCGATCTGCCGCGCGCCGCGGCCGCCGATCGAGTCCCGGAAGCGGCACCGGAACGAGTTGCCGTTGATCGACGTGTACTCGAACAGCTCGAGGCCGATGCGAAGCACGCCCATCGGCGGGAAGCCTTCGGTCGACTCGACCTGCACGTCGAGGTAGCGGTCGTTGCCGCTCGCCGACGCCGGGTTCTGGCCGAACGCCACCGCGTTGTTGCCGAGCGTCGGATCGAACGGCTGGATCGCCGCGGTCAGCCACGTGACGTACTGCGCCGTGCCGCGCGTCGTGCCGTCGACCGCGAGCGCGAGGTCCGCCGGCCGGCCGGACGGCGCCGAGACGCTGACGTGCACCGCCGTGTCCGCGGGCAGGCCGAGTTCGGCGAGCGGCAGCCGGATCTCGCTCGCGGTGCGCAGCACGCCGGCCGGCGAGTCGCCCGGGTTCGGATCGACGCCGGCCTCGTCGAGCACCTCGAACACCAGGTTGCCGTCTCGGCCGACCAGCGACAGCCGGTTGCGGTTCGGGTCGCCGTCGCCGTGGTCGAACAGGTAGCGCGCGTCGAGGGACTGCGGCTCGAGCCAGAAGCCGAGCCCGAAGCGCGCCATGAAGCCGCCGTCCTGCGAGAAGGGGAACGACAGCTGGTCGTGGCGCCGGCTGGTCGAGCGCGCGTTGCCGGCGTTGCCCCCCGGCGCCTGCGGCCCGACGTTGTTCATCAGGTACGGACCGTCCTTCTGCAGGTCGTGGCCGCGGCGGTGGTTCGCCTGGGCGAACGAGTCGAACGCGCGCGGCGGGTTCGTGCCCGGCCAGCCGCCGGCCGGCGCCGTCGCGACGCCGGGTTCGATGCCCGCGTCGGCCTCGTCGTCGACCGGGAAGCGCGGCGCGCCGAGCCCGAGACCCGGATACGCGACCGGCACGAGGTGCGGGAAGAACCGGCCCGCCGGGTCGTTGCCGAGCGAGCCCGGCTGCGGGTGGCCGAGGTTGATCGGCGAGGTGACCCAGAACGGCGCGCGCCGGTCGAGCTCGAACGCGCGCTCGAACGCGAGCTGCGTCGCCCACCGGCGCTCGATGCGGAAGCCGGGCAGCACCGCGGCGAACCCGGTGCGCTCGTGGCGGCCGACGACGCCGGCCGCGACGACGCTGCGCGAACGGCTCGCCGCCGCGCGGTAGGCGACCCACGGTCCGCTCTCGAAGCACACCGGCGCCGTGCCCATCTCGAGCACGCTGTCGCGGCCCGTCTGCAGGTTGCGGTAGAGCACGACCCACCGGTCGCGCGTGGCGAGGTCGCCCTCGGCGCCGACGCGCGCCGCGAACAGGCGCTCGACGAGGTCCTGCCAGCCGGTGTACGGCCCGCCCCCGCCGCCCTGGTCGGCGACGCGCGCCGCGACGATCTCGCCGGCCAGGTCCTCGGCAAGCGCCGGGGAGATGCTCGGCGGCGCGGCCTGCCGGCGCTGGTTCTCGTGCACGACGCGCAGGTCCGCGCTGCGGCGCACGTGGCGGAAGAGCGCCGCGAGCACCTCGAGCGGCGCCGTGTTGACGTTGACCGGCGGCGGCACCAGCGGCTCGACGACCGTGTCGCCGCCGCGGAAGCCGCCGCTGACCGGCAGCAGGAGGTGCAGCTCGAACACCGAGATCGGAACAGCGTCGAGGAGGGAAAGAGAGTGGATCTCGGTGGTCGGCGTATCATCAAAACAACAAATATCGAAGAACACAAGAGCCGCATCACACC
>CALKYL010000300.1 GCA_938003515.1 uncultured bacterium | reverse complement strand
CGAGGCGCGCGCCGTCCGGCAGCAGCGCGTCGCGCGCAGAGGCGGCCGGTCCCGGGCCGAAGCGGGCGGTGAACCAGAACGTCGAGCCCGCGTCGACGGCGCTTTCGACGCCGATCTTGCCGCCCATCAGGCCGACGAGCTCGCGGCAGATCGCGAGGCCGAGGCCGGTGCCGCCGAACTTGCGGGTCGTCGACGAGTCGCCCTGCTGGAAGGCGCGGAACAGCGTGCGCTGCACCGCGGCGCCGCCGACGGCGACGGTGGCACCTTCCGAGCGCCGCTGCCGTCGTCGGCCGGCGCCGCGGCCACGGTGATCTCGCCGCTCTGGGTGAACTTGACCGCGTTGTTCAGCAGGTTGACGAGCACCTGGCGCAGCCGCGTCGGGTCGCCGACGACGTCTTCGGGCAGCCGGTGGTCGACCAGCGCCACGAGCCGGAGGCCCTTGCGATCCGCCGCCGGCGCGACGATGTCGATCGCGGCGTCGACGATCGTGCGCAGACCGAACGCGGACTCCTCCAGGGTCAGCTTCTTCGCCTGGATCTTCGAGAAGTCCAGGATGTCGTTGATGATCGCGAGCAGCGCCTCGCCGGCGCCCTTCGCCGAACGCGCCAGCTCGCGCTGCTCGCGGTCGAGCTGCGTGCCGAGCATCAGCTCGTTCATGTTGATGATGCCGTTGAGCGGCGTGCGCAGCTCGTGGGACATCGTCGCGAGGAAGTCGGCGCGCGTGCGCACGAACGCCGAGATGTTGCGCGTCAGCCGGCGGACCTCGTCGGGGCCGCGTTCGCCGACGAGGAACGACTCGTTGTCGAGCTTCGCGCGTTCGGCGGCGTCGCTGAGCCGTTCGATCGGTCGCACGATGGTCTGCACCGACCAGAGCCACGACATCATCACGATCGCGCCGTAGACCAGCGCGCCGACCCACGACAGCACCGCGAGCAGCACGCGCCTCGCGGCCAGGTCCTCCTCGTTGATCTGCGCGCGCCGCTGCAGCTGCCGCGCGAGGTCCTCGATGCGGCGCACGAGCGACGCCGCGACGACGTCGGCGTCGGCGGCCAGCGCGCGCAGCCGCTGCTGGCGGTCGGCCCCGTGGTACGTCGCGCCGGTGTCGATCAGACGCTGGATCTCGTCGACCTCGCCCTCGAGCGCGCGCAGCTCGTCCAGCTTGTCGGCGGCGAGCGCCCGCAGCGCGAGCCGCTCGGTGATCTGGTCGATCTCGTGCGCCCAGCGCACGGTGCTGTCGAGCAGGCCGCTCTCGTCCTGCAGCAGCACCTTGTCGGCCATGTAGACGTAAGTGCGCAGCTGCGTCGCGAGGTTGTCGACCTCGCGGAGCGCGACCGAGTGCACGCCGACGTCGTGCGCCGCGGCGTCGACCTCGCGGTAGCCCAGCACCAGCGCGGAGCCGATCGCGAAGCCGGACAGCGTGCAGATCGCCAGCAGCCGGCCGGTGTGCATCTTGAGGTTCACCGGCGCGCCCTCCGCCCCGCGAGGCGTGGCACGACTGCGCCGAGCCCGCGCGCGAGCGGCGACAGCGGGTTGTCGGCGTCCGGGAGCCCGAGCAGCGGCTTGCCGCGCAGCCTGCTGCAGGCCTTGCGCAGGCCGACGTTGCGCGTCGGCCGTTCGGGCACGACCTGCATGACGCGCAGCTCCCGGTCGACCGCCCAGCGCAGCGGCTCGGACCCCTCCTCGTTCGACGTGCTCCAGATCACGCAGCCGAGCAGCGTCGTGCCGACGTCGTAGGCGTAGATGACCTTGACGTCGATGGTCTGGTGCGCGCCGGCGGCGTCGAGTTCGAACGATGCGGTGCGACGGGTGAAGCGCGCCGCCGCCGGGAACAGGTCGAAGCCGGTCGCCTGGTCGTGCAGCTTCTCGACCTCGTGCCGCCACACCGTGTCGGTCACGGCGAGCGACTTCGCCGCCGACCGCAGCGTCGTGCGCTGCAGCGCGGCGAGGCCGTCGTCCTGCCGGTCGTCGGGGTCTCCGCGCTGCCCGGACTCGTGCTCGTCGAGCAGCGCGATGACCTGCGCGTAGTCGCGGCCGGCGAGCTCGCGCGCGAACGGGGAGGACTCGAGCGTCTTCATCCACGGGCTGCGGCCGCGCACGAACTCGAAGCCGAGGATGCGGAGATCCAGGCCGAGGTGCCAGGCGATCTCGGTCAGGCCCCACTCCGCTTCCTCGGTGCGCCGGTAGATCACGCCGACCGGGCGTCGGCCGCGGAACGCGACGACGAGGCAGTGTTCGCCGAGTTCGTTGAAGTGCACCTTGAACGGCAGGCGCCGTTCGATCGCGGTGCGCGCGCGCTGGTCGACGTCGCGCAGGATGCAGCTGTAGGCGTCGGCCTCGGGGAACGCGCGGAACACGACGGCTTCGAGCTCGGTCGACGGCGCCGGCTGCGCCGCCGCGAGCGCGGTGAGGCCGGCGAGCGCGGCCACGAGCCGCAGCGGCGCGGCCGTGCACCCGCCAGGTCTGTCGTCGTGCTGCGTTGCCAAGGAGCTTCCCCGACGTGCTTTCGGACGGCCTCGGCCCGGGGTTGAGCGCGCGCGCAGCGTCAGTTCGGGACGTTCGCGCCCGGCGCGTTGGCACGGCCCGGCCGCTGCAGCAGCCGTCTCGTTTCGAGACGCCGTGGAGCATCAGAACATAAGGACGGAACTCCGCCTTGTAGCGCAACGTACGCGCGTCGGCGATCCAGTAGCCGAGGTAGTAGAAGGGCACGCCGTGTGCGCGCGCGAGCTCGATCTCGCGCAGCGCGGACAGCACCCCGATGCGCCGACGGCGCTCGTCCGGGTCGAAGAAGTGGTAGACGGACGACCACGATCGGCGGGACACGTCGAGCAGGCTGACCCCGACGAGCCGGCCGTCGAGCAGGTAGCGCGCCTCGAGGCTGTCGACGACCTCGGCGTAGAGCGCGGCGCGGAAGCGTTCGGCGGACTCGTCGTCGGGTGATCCGGGGTGCTGGTGCCGCAGGTAGCGGCGGTAGAGCGCGAACGTCTCGTCGTGGAAGCGCGGGCGGTCGAGCACGACGGCTACGTCGGCGTTGCGGCGCAGGGTGCGCCGCTGGCTGCGACTCGGCCGGAAGCCGTCGACGGGCACGCGCAGCGGCACGCAGCGGCGGCAGTCCGGGCAGTCCATCGCGTAGAAGACGTCGCCGCTGCGGCGGAAGCCGCGGTCCATCAGCTCGTGGTAGAGCTCGGGATCCAGGCGGTCGGCGGCGAACCCGCGCTGGCGGGCCGTCAGGCCGGGCACGTACGGGCACGGATACGGCTCGGTGTGCGGCAGCCCCTGCCGGTCCAGCCAGTCGAGGAAGGTCGCGCGCGCGGCCCGCATCGCGACCACGTTACCGCGCGGGCGGACGCGCATTCTTCCCGGACCGTGTTTGTCGGCGGCGCGGCCATCCGGTTCGATTTCCGGCGATGTCCGCCGCCCACCACCCGATCGAGAACCACGGCGTCGTCGGCGACATGCGCACGGTCGCTCTGGTCGCGACCGACGGCACGGTCGACTACCTGTGCTGGCCGCGCTTCGACTCGCCGACCGTCTTCGCAGGGCTGCTCGACGAGCACAAGGGCGGCAGCTTCCGCATCGAGCCGACGCTGCCCGACGCGCGCCACCGGCAGCTCTACCTGCCCGACACCAACATCCTGCTGACGCGCTTCCTGTCGCGGCAGGGCGTCGCCGAGATCTCGGACTTCATGGCGGTCGCCGAAGACGACTCGATGCCGCAGGCGCTCGTGCGCCGCGTCCAGTGCGTGCGCGGCTGCGTGTCGTTCTAGCCCGGCTGCGACCCGCGCTTCGACTACGGCCGCGCGTCCCACGAGGTCGTGCAGCGCGCCGGCGAGGTGCTGTTCGTCGCGGAGACCGAGGAGCGGCTGATGCTGCGGCTGCGCGTCGACGCGCCGGTCGTGGTGCGCAACGGCGCGGTGGCCGTCGAGTTCACGCTGTCCGCCGGCGAGACCGCGGCGTTCGTGCTGTCGTCGGCCGACAGCTCCGACGACTGGCGCTGCTCGTCGCCCGACTTCGTCACCGAGTCGTTCAAGACCACCCAGGACTTCTGGCACGCGTGGGTCGGGCGCTGCAAGTACCGCGGCCGCTGGCAGGAGATCGTGCGGCGCTCGGCGCTCGTGCTGAAGCTGCTGACGTCCCGCGACCACGGCTCGATCGTCGCCGCGGCGACGTTCGGGTTGCCCGAGGAGGTCGGCGGCGAGCGCAACTGGGACTACCGCTTCACGTGGATCCGCGACGCGTCGTTCACCGTCTACGCGCTGATGCGCCTCGGCTACCATCGTGAGGCGCACGACTTCATGCACTGGATCGAGGCGCGCTGCGGCGAGATGGACGCCGGCAGCTCGCTGCAGATCATGTACGGCATCGACGGTCGCCACGAGCTGCCCGAGGAGGTGCTCGACCACCTGTCCGGCTACCGCGACTCGAAGCCGGTCCGGGTCGGCAACGCCGCGTTCGGCCAGCGCCAGCTCGACATCTACGGCGAGCTGATGGACTCGGTCTACCTGTACGACAAGTACGGCGAGCAGGTGCACCACGACCTCTGGACCAAGCTGTCGACGCTCGTCGACTGGGTCTGCAAGCACTGGCGCGAGAAGGACGAGGGCATCTGGGAGGTGCGCGGCGGCCAGCAGCACTTCCTGTACTCGCGGCTGATGTGCTGGGTCGCGATCGACCGCGGGCTGCGGCTCGCCAACAAGCGCTCGCTGCCCGCGCCGATCGACCGCTGGCAGCGCGTGCGCAGCGAGATCTACAACGACATCTTCGACAACTTCTGGGACGAGGAGCGCCAGGCCTTCGTGCAGCACCTCGGCAGCAAGCACATGGACGCCGCGGCGCTGATGATGCCGCTGGTCAAGTTCATCGGGCCGACGGACCCGCGCTGGCTCTCGACCCTGCAGGCGATCGAAGAGGAGCTCGTCGACGACTCGCTGGTCTACCGCTACCGCATGGGCAAGGGCGCGGCCGACGGCCTGATGGGCGAGGAGGGCACGTTCTGCATCTGCTCGTTCTGGTACGTCGAGAGCCTGGCGCGCTCGGGCGACCTGCAGAAGGCGCGCTTCATCTTCGAGAAGGCGCTCGGCTACGCGAACCACCTCGGCCTGTACGCCGAGGAGCTCGGCCCGAGCGGGGAGCACCTCGGCAACTTCCCGCAGGCGTTCACGCACCTCGCGCTGATCTCCGCGGCGCACTATCTCGACCGCGCGCTGTCGGCGTCGGGCGAGCGCGGCTGACGCGCGACGAGCGGGGGGCTGCTAACACCGCGCACGCCGCGGCGTCCGGGGCCGAGGAGACACGAGCCATGAACCCACGCACGACCATCCTCGCGGCGCTGCTCGGCGGCGCCTTCCTGCCCGGCCCCGCGACCCCGACGACGCCGACGGCCCCGCCGGTGCCCGGCCCCGGCGGCGTCGCCGCGACGGTGAAGACGTTCCTCGAGCGGCTCGACGCCGGCGCGGACTTCGCGGCGCTGCTGGTCGACCGCGAGCACGCCGTCGGGTTCACCGTCGTCGCCGCGGGCCGGCTGCAGTCGGTCGGTTCGCCGACGACCGCGACCTTCGTCGACGTGGACCGCGACGGCTCGGTGATCGCCGCGACCGGGGCGCGCGCGTTCGCGAAGGCGCGCGCGGCCGGCGTCGGGTCGACCGCCGCACGCTCCGTGCGCACCGAGATCCGGAGCCTGCGCGCCGACTGCGACTCCGAGCGCTCCTCGCTCGCGCTGGTCGCGTTCGACC
>CALKYL010000299.1 GCA_938003515.1 uncultured bacterium | reverse complement strand
CCGCCGACCGGTCGGCGCCGCGCTGTCGGCGCACGGTGACCTTGAGGCCGCCGCCGCGCAGCGCCTCGGCGAAGGCGTCGACGCGCCCGGGGTCGGGGCGCGCGAGCCCGCGCTGCGCGGCGATCTCCGGGACCGGGTTCCAGGGGATCAGGTTGACGGTGCACGGCGTCGCGCCGAGCGCCGCGACCAGCGCGCGCGCGTGCTCCGGGCCGTCGTTGCGCCCGGCGAGCAGCACGACCTCGTAGGTCACCTCGCGGCCCTTCCTGCCGAAGTAGCGGTGCGCGGCGGCGACGATCTCGCGCACCGGGTGCGTCGCGGTCGGCACGAGCTCCTTGCGCAGCGCGTCGTCGGCGGCGTGCAGCGAGACCGCGAGGTTGTAGGACGGGTCGGCGGCGGCGAAGCGCTCCATCTGCCGCGGGTAGCCCGACGTGCTGACGGTGATGCGCCGCGCGCCCATGTCGATGCCGGCGGGGTCGTGGATGCGCTGCAGCGCCGGCAGCAGCGCGTCGAGGTTGAGCATCGGCTCGCCCATGCCCATCACCACCAGGTTGGTCAGCCGCCGGCCCTCGGGCAACCGCTCGCGCGCGACCAGGACCTGCTCGGCGATCTCGCCGGCCGTCAGGTTGCGGCGCACGCCCCCGAGCCCCGACGCGCAGAACACGCAGGCGACCGGGCAGCCGACCTGCGTCGACACGCACAGCGTCGTGCGCTCGCCCTCCGGGATCGACACGCACTCGACCGTCTCGCCGTCGGCGAGCCGGAGCAGCAGCTTGTCGGTGCCGTCCTCGGACCGTTCGGAGCGGAGCAGCCCGGTCGAGCGCACCGGCAGCCGTGTCGCCAGCGCCTCGCGCAGCCGCTTCGGCACGTTGCGCATGCCCTCGTAGGCGTCGACCCCGTGGCGCCACAGCCAGTGCAGCACCTGTCGGGCCTGGAACGGCGCGCCACCGAGTCCGGCCACCAGGGCCTCGACGCCGGCGTCGTCGAGCTCGGTCAGCGCCGCCACCGCCCGCGCGGGGCCCCGCGCCGCCGCCGCGCGCGCCTCCGTCGCCGCGCGCGGGGGCCGGGTCGCGCTTGCGACGCGGCAAGTGGCTCGAGGGCGCGCGCGACAGCCGTTCGCGCACGTAGTCGTCGGTGATGACGACCTGTTCGCCCTTGCGCGAGCCGATGTCGAAGCGCAGGTCGAGCAGCACCTCCTCGAACATCGAGCGCAGCGAGCGCACGCCGGTCTCGCGCTTCATCGCCTCGTCGGCGAGCACCCCGAGCGCCTCGTCGGTGAACTCCAACTGCACGTTGTCGAGCTCGAACATCGCCTTGAACTGCCGGACCAGGGCGTTCTTGGGCTGGGTCATGACGTTCAGGATCTCGTCGTGCGTCAGCGAGCGCATCGGCACGACCACCGGCAGGCGCCCGACGAACTCGGGGATCATGCCGAAGTCGATCAGGTCCTTCTGGTCGAGGTAGGGCATCAACCGGTCGCGCTCGGCCTGGCTGGTCGCGATCGCGTCGCCGTCGCGCTCGTCCGCGCCGCTGGCGAAGCCGATGACCTTCTGCCCGAGGCGCCGCGCGATGAAGTGCTCGATGCCGTGGAACGTGCCGCCGCACAGGAACAGGATGTGCTCGGTGTTGACCTGGATGTAGCTCTGTTCCGGGTGCTTGCGCCCGCCCTGGGGCGGCACGTTGGCGGTCGTGCCCTCGAGGATCTTCAGGAGCGCCTGCTGCACGCCCTCGCCCGACACGTCGCGCGTGATCGAGACGTTGCTCGTCGTCCGCCCGATCTTGTCGATCTCGTCGATGTAGATGATGCCCTGCTGCGCCCGCTCGACGTCGAAGTTGGCGTTCTGCAAGAGCCGCAGCAGGATGTTCTCGACGTCCTCGCCGACGTAGCCCGCCTCGGTGAGGGTCGTCGCGTCCGCGATCGCGAACGGCACGTCGAGGATGCGCGCCAGCGTGCGCGCGAGCAGCGTCTTGCCGGATCCGGTGGGGCCGACCAGGAGGATGTTGCTCTTCTCGAGCTCCAGGTCGGGGTTGTGGTAGCGCGCGTGCAGGCGCCGGTAGTGGCCGTAGACGGCGACCGCCAGGACCTTCTTGGCGTGCTCCTGGCCGACGACGTAGTCCGCCAGCCGATCGACCATGTAGTCGGGCGTCGGGACCTTGTCCTTGAGCACCAGGTCCTTGACGAACGTCGGCGCCGCCGTGCCCTTCTGCTTGCGGTCCTCCTCCTTGAGGATCGTGTTGCAGATCTCGATGCACTCGTTGCAGATGTAGATGCCCGGCGGGCCGGAGATCAGGGACTGCACGTGGTGCCGCGACTTCTCGCAGAACGTGCAGCGCTCGACCGTCTTGCCCTTGCCTGCCATGCCTCGATTCCTGCTGTTGGTGCGTCCGCGCGAAGGGGGCGGCGCCTCGTGGCCGGGCGCTCCGCGATGCTCGGACCCATCCTACCGCGGCCCGGCGCGTCCTTCACGGCCTCACTTGGCCGTCTGCACGATCTCGTCGATCAGGCCGTAGTCCTTGGCCTCCTTCGAGCCCATGAAGAAGTCCCGATCGCTGTCCTTGGCGACCTGGTCGACCGACCTGCCGCTGTGGGTGGCGAGGATCTCGCTCAGGGTCTGCTTGAGGCGCAGGATCTCGTCGGCCTGGATCGAGATGTCGAGCGCCGTGCCGCCGACGCCGCCCCACGGCTGGTGGATCATGATGCGGGAGTGGGGCAGCGCGTGGCGCTTGCCCTTGGTGCCCGCGGTCAGCAGCAGCGCGCCCATCGACGCCGCCTGGCCGATGCAGTAGGTCGCGATCGGGCACTGCACGAACTGCATCGTGTCGTAGATCGCGAGGCCCGCGGTGACGCTGCCGCCGGGCGTGTTCAGGAACAGGTTGATGTCCTGGTTCTTGTTCTCCTTCTGCAGGAACAGGAGCTGCGCGATCACCGAGTTCGCGACGCCGTCGTCGATCGGCGACCCGATGAACACGATGCGGTCCTCGAGCAGCCGGCTGTAGATGTCGTACTGGCGCTCGCCGCGGCCGGTCTTCTCGATGACGAAGGGGATGATGTAGTCGTTGGCGATGCTCATGGGCTACGGCTCCTGTCGACGCTCTGGGGGACGCTGTCCGGGCGGTGGCACCGGGCCGACGTCAGCCGCCCGTCTTATCGACGGACTTGGAGTTCTCTCTGAGGAATTCACGGACCTTGCGCTCCAGCAGGGCGAGCCGGAGCTCGCCGAGCCGGTTCTCGCGGTCGAGGTGCTCGCGCACCTGCGCCGCCGTGATCTGCTGCTCCGGTCCACTGTTGGCCGCGGCGATCCGACGCAGTTCGCCCTCGATGTCGCCCTCGGTCACGAACAGCTTCTGCTGCCGCGCGACGGCCTCGATCAGGAAGAACAGCTTCACGCGCCGCTCGGCGTCCTGTTGGGCCTCGCCGGCCGCTTCGTCCAGACGCTTGTGGATTTCCTCCTCGGCCAGCCCCTCCTGCTGCAGCCGCTGGGCGAAGCCCTGCAGGGACGCCTGCTTCTGCTCCTCGACCAGCGACGGCGGCAGCGGGATCCCGGTCGCCTTCGCGAGGTGGTCGAGGCAGTGGTCCTCCTGGCGCTGCCGGCCGATGCGCTGCTTCTCGGCCGAGATGCGCTGCTTGAGATCGGCGCGCAGGTCGTCGAGGCTCTCGAACTCCATGCCCTTGGCCAGGGCGTCGTCGATCGGCGGCGGGCTGACGCGCAGCACCTCGCGCACGTGGACCCGCACCGTGCCCTGCTTGCCGCGCACCGCCGGCTTCTCGAAGTTGTCCGGGAACGCGATCGGCATCTCGCGCGTGTCGCCGGCCTTGGCGCCGAGCAGCGCCTCCGTGTAGGCCGCGTCGTCGACGCCGTGGATCGGGATGCGGGTGTTGAGCTGCACGCCCTTGCGCGTGTGCACCTCGGCGCCCCCTTCGTCGGCGAACGTGTAGTCGCACTTGACGAAGTCGCCGTCGGCGACCGGCTCGGTCGTCGGCTTGATCGTGCGCTTCTGGTGGGCGATCTCCTTCAGCGCGCCGTCGATGTCCTCGTCCGTCGCCTCGGGCTCGAACGCCGGCACCTCGATGCCCTTGGCGTCCGGCAGCTCGAACTGCGGCTTGACGTCGATCTGCGCGGTGAACGCCAGCGCCTCGCCGACCTTGACCTCGACCTTCTCGAGGTCGTCGATCCGGATCCGGCCGACGGGGTTCAGCTGGCGCTCGCGGCACGCTTCGCCGAAGAAGCGGTTGAGCAGCTGCTCCTTCGCCTCGGCGAGGATCTGCGCGCCGTGCATGCGCTCGAGCATCTGGCGCGGCACCTTGCCGCGCCGGAAGCCCTTCATCTGCACCTGCTGCTGCGCGGACGCGTACAGCTGGTCGACGTGCTGCTTGACCGCCTCGGGCGGGACCGTGATGGTCAGGGTTCGGCTGCAGGGGCCGGTCTCGGCAACCTGGACTTCCATGGGCGTCGTGCTCGGGAGTTGGGGTCCGCCGGAGCGGCGCGCCCCGGGGGTCGCCGGCCAGGACGGGCGCCGGCGAAAAGGCCGAGCATCTTGGCGGTCGGCGCCGACCGGGTCAAGGTCGCCCGGCCGGCGGCCCCGCGGTCAGCGCGGCGCCTGCTCCCGGGCGAGCGCGGCGAGGAACTTGCGCGTGCGGTCGTGTTCGAGCGCCGAGCGCACCGCCTCGTCCTCCTCCCCGAGCAGCTGGATCTCGAGCACCGTCATCTCGGAGTCGCGCAGGTACTTGATCATGTTCTGGATCTTGCGCCGCCGCGCCTCCGACTTGATCAGGCCGACGTACGCCCGCCGCGTCATCGCGATGCCCTCGGTGTACTCGAGGATCTTCCTGTAGTCGTCGATCGCGTCGCCGTACTCGCCGATCTCGAACAACAGGCTGGCGCGCTGTTCGTAGAGCGCCGCCTCGCGCTTGCGCCGCCGGAGCTTGTCGTCGAGCGACCGCTTCAGGCGGCTCGCGCCCTGCTTGTCGCCGAGCTTCTGCAGCGACACCGCCGCCTGCACGGCGAGCGAGCTGGTGTCGTTGCCGTCGATCAGCGCGTGCAGCGCCCGGCACGTCGGCTCGTGCTCGATCGGGGCGATGTCGGCCAAGGCCTTGACCAGCCTGCGGGTGTCCTGCCAGTCGAGCCGCTCGCGGTCGAGCAGCGGCAGCAGCGCCGCCGTCGCGCCCGGGTGCCGATGCGCGCACGCCGCGAAGTAGTCGACGTACAGCGGCAGCATGCGGTTGTCCTGCTCCACGGCCATCGCCTGCACGACGGCGTCGACGACCGACGAGGCGCGCGCGGCGATCAGGTAGGCGAGCACGTCCTCGCGCACCCGTGAGTCGGCCGAGCCGAGCAGCGGCACCACCCGGGGCGCCGCCTCGGCGGCCCGGAGCTGCCGCAGCGAGCGCAGCACCAGCTGGCGGTCCTCGCCGTTCGTCTGGTCGACCAGGTCGGCGAGCACGCGGCGCGCCTGCGGCACGCGCGCGTGGCCGAGCAGGCGGATCGCCTCGCTGCGCGCGATGTCGTGCGTTCCCTTGGCGAGCTCGACCAGCGCGTCGACGAACGAGCCCGGGTCGAGCCGCTCGAGCACCCGGCGGCAGTTGGCGGCGAGGTTGCGCGACGTCGCGCCGCTCTGCGGCGGCTGCAGCTTCTCGAGCAGCAGCGGGACCACGCTGTCGCCGAGCGCGGCGGCCTTGGCGATGCGCTCGTCGAGGAACTGCTGGTTGTCGCGGTAGTCGAGCGACAGGTCCGCCCAGAAGGGCTCGAGCGCCTGCACCTGCATCGGCCGCAGCCGTTCGGCGCGGGCGCGGGCCAGCTCGGGCAGCTCGGCGAGCGAGATCTGGGCCCTCGCCTCGGCGGCGGCGGCCAGCAGCACCGACAGCGCCGCGGGCCAGCACGGCCCGAGCACGGACGGGAGGAATCGGTTCGTCGCCGGCGGGGTCGGTCGGGCGCGCATCGCGCGCACAGTGTAGGACGGGGGGGCCGCACCGGCCACCCGTTCAGGTCGCGGGCCCGGGCGGCCGATCGAAGGACCATGTGGACCTACGTGCTCCGTCACCGCCTGCTGCTGCGCGCGATCTACGCCCGCTCCGAGCCGATCGCGGCCTGAGCGCGTCCGGCCCCGACGCCGTGCGGGGGCGACACGGGCGCGCGCGGCTGCTATGCCTCTCGGGGTGACCCGGGACTTCGACGTGGTGGTCGTCGGCGGCGGCCACGCCGGCGTCGAGGCCGCGTGCGCTGCCGCCCGCACCGGCGCGCGCACCGCCATGGTCGTGCTCGACCCGGCGGCGATCGGCCGGATGTCCTGCAACCCGGCGATCGGCGGCCTCGCGAAGGGCCAGCTGGTGCGCGAGGTCGACGCGCTCGGCGGCGAGATGGCCCTCTGCACCGACGAGACCGGGATCCAGTTCCGCATGCTCAACACGAGCAAGGGGCCCGCGGTGCGCTCGCCGCGCGCCCAGTGCGACCGCGTCGCCTACAACCGGACGATGGTGCGGCGCGTGCTCGCGCAGCCGGGCCTCACGGTGCTCGCCGGCGAGGCGGTCGACCTGCACACGGATCCCGGCGGCCGACGCGTCGCCGGGCTCGAGCTCGCCGGCGGCGACACGCTGCGCGCACCGGCGGTCGTGTTGACGACCGGCACGTTCCTCGGCGGCCGGCTGTTCGCCGGCGAGTGGGAGCGGGACGGGGGCCGCCACGGGGAGCCGTCGGCGTCGCGCATCGCGCGCGCGCTCGGCCGGCTCGGCATCGGCCTCGGGCGGCACAAGACGGGCACGCCCCCGCGCCTCTCCCGGAGCTCGATCGACTTCGACGGACTGGAGGTGCAGCCGGGCGACGACCCGCCGGTGCCGTTCTCGTTCCGCACGGCCCGGCTCGACGTGCAGCAGCTGCCGTGCTGGCGCACGGCGACCAACGAGCGCACGCACGCCGTCGTGCGCGAGCACGCCGAGCGCTCGCCGATGTTCCGGGGCCGCATCCGCGGCGTCGGTCCGCGCTACTGCCCGAGCATCGAGGACAAGGTCGCGCGCTTCGCGGAGCAGCCGGCGCACGCGGTCTTCCTCGAACCCGAGGGGCGCGAGAGCGACGAGATCTATCCGAACGGCGTCAGCACCAGCCTGCCGGCCGACGTGCAGCTCGCGTTCCTGCGCACGATCCGCGGCCTCGAGCAGGTCGAGGTCGTGCGGCCGGGCTACGCCGTCGAGTACGACTACGTGCTGACCAGGCAGCTGCGCGGCGACCTGCAGATCGCCGGCGTCGCGGGGCTGTTCGCGGCCGGGCAGATCAACGGCACCAGCGGCTACGAGGAGGCCGCCGGCCAGGGGATCGTCGCCGGGCTCAACGCCGCGCGCTTCGCGCGCGGCGAGGAGCCGGCCGTCATCGACCGCGCCACCGGCTACCTCGGCGTGATGATCGACGACCTGTGCCGCGTCAACCCGGAGGAGCCGTACCGCATGTTCACCAGCCGGGCCGAGTTCCGCCTGCTGCTGCGCAGCGACAACGCCGACCGGCGGCTGACGCCGCTCGGCGAACGGTGGGGGCTCGTCGCGGCCGGGCAGGCGGACGCCGTGCGCGCGAAGGAGGCGCGCATCCGCGCGGCGCTGCGCTGGCTCGACCTCGGCCGCCACGAGCGACGGCCGCTGCGCGACTGGCTGCGCCGCCCCGAGGTCACCGCCGCCGACGTCGTCGCGCAGGACCCGACGTTCGCGGCGATGGCGCTGACGCCCGCGGAGCTGGCCGAGGTCGAGGCCGAGGTCAAGTACGAGGGCTACGTGCGGCGGCAGGCGCTCGAGGTCGAGCGCCTGCGGCGGCTCGAGTCGCGGCGCATCCCGACCCGCTTCGACTACGGCCGCATCCCGGGGCTCAGCGTCGAGGCCCGCGCGCGGCTCGACCAACGCCGGCCGCTGACGCTCGGCGAGGCCTCCCGAACCGCCGGGGTGCGGCAGGCGGACGTGCAGCTGCTCCTGGTCGCGCTCGAGCGCTGAGCCTCTCCCGGCCGCCGCGCGGGCCGGCCGGCGCCTACATGCGCAGCACGGCCTTGACGATGCCCTCGGTGTCGCCGGGCGCGTCGGCGCCGCTCACCACCTTGTCGACCTTCGCGCGCGCGTCGGGTTCCTTGAAGCCGAGCGTGACCAGCGCGGCGACCGCGTCGTCGGCTTCGGCCGACGCCGGCGCGTCCGGGCCGCCGACGGCCGGGGCGCCGAGGTCGAGGCGGCCGACGACGTCGCGCAGCTCGAGGCAGATGCGCTCGGCGGTCTTCGGACCGACGCCCTTGGCCTTGATGCGCGTCGCGTCCCCGCGCGCGATGCGCGCCGCGAGCTCGGTCGGCGCGAACGTGCTCAGCAGCGCGAGCGTGCTCGCCGGGCCGACGTTGGTCACCGCCAAGAGCCGCCGCGCGAGTTCGCGCTCGGCCGCGGTCGAGAAGCCGAGCAGCGAGGGTACGCCGTCGGTGACGTGCAGCAGCGTGAACAGCTTCTGCACGGCGCCGACGCGCAGGTCGGCCGCCGAGTTGAGGCTGATGCGCACGTCGTAGCCGACGCCCGCGCAACGCACGACCGCGCGGTGCGCGTGCTTCTCGACGATCTCGCCGAGCAGGTGGTCGTACATGGCAGGTGGTCCGGCGCCGCGCCGCAGCGCGGGCTCAGCCGCGCAGCGACAGACCGAACTCGTCGAGCTTGGTCTTGATCTCGTTCAGCGAGGTCTGGCCGAAGTTCGGGCAGGCGAGCAGCTCGGCCTCGGTCTTGCCGGCGAGGTCGCCGATCGTGCGGATCTTCAAGAGGTCGACGATGCGGCGGCTGCGCACCGACAGGTCGAGCTCGCTGATCGGACGGCGCGCGGGGTCGGGGCTGTTGGGGTCGGCGACCTCCTCGACGGCGACCGGCGCCTCGGTCGGTTCGCCGAGGTCGCGGTGCATGAGCTCGTCGTTGGTCATGCCCAGGCGCAGCCCCTTGTTCTTCAGGATCTCCTTGATCTCCGTCAGCGACGTCTCGCCGAAGTTCTTGTAGCTGAGCAGCTCCGCCTCGGTCTTCTTGACGAGGTCGCCGAGCGTGCGGATGTTCATCTTCGCGAGGCAGTTTCGCGAACGCACCGACAGCTCGAAGTCGTTGATCGGGGTGCGCAGGAGCTTGTTGCGCTTGTCGTCGCGGCGCTCCTGGTCCTCGTCGTAGTACATGTTGAGCGCGGCGGCCGCGTCGCGGCGGTAGAGGCGCGCCCGGGCGTTGTCCGGATGCGCCTGCAGCGCCAGGTCGAAGCACTGCATCGCGCGGCGGTAGTTGCCCATGTCCTCGTACAGGATGCCGAGGTTGACGACGCAGGCGACGTTGACGGGCGGCGCCATCAGGGCGCGCTCGTACAGCTCGCGCGCCTCCTCGTCCTCGCCGCGCAGGTCGACGTTCAGCGCCAGCCGGAACAGCGCCTGGCGGTGGTTCTGGTCCTGCTGCAGCACCTCGTCGTAGGCGGCGATCGCGGCCTCGACCTCGCGCTGCATCTCGAGCACGCGGCCCTTGAAGTAGAGCTGGTCGGTCGGACCGAGCAGGTGGCCGAGCTTCCCGAACGCCTTCTCGAGCTGTTCGGTCTCGTTGTTCGCGTCGAGCGCGCGCAGCCAGATCAGCGCCTGCGCCGGGTCGCTCTCGCGCTTGGGCAGACGCTGGCGCGCCTGCTCGAGCTGGCCGAGCGCGGCGTGGCTGTCCGCGACGCACAGCGCGACGACGTCGTTCTGCCCCTTCGCGTCGCCGAGCAGCTGCACCGCCTCCTCGTGGCGGCCGAGCGCCCACATCGCGATGCCGCGGGCCGTGCCCTGGGCGCGCGGGTCGGACAGCCAGTCCCGCAGCTGCTGGAACGAGTCCACCGACTGGAAGACGGCCGTGCGGAAGGAGGCGAGCTTCGCCGGCGTCAGGTCGCCGGCCAAGAGCGCGGTGGGGTCGATCGAGGGCTGCGGTTCGTTCTTGACCGTGTCCGTGTCCGTCATCGTCGTCCTACGGGGGGTGCGCGGAGCGCGTCGCGGCGGGCGCGCGTGCCAGCCGGGCGACAAAAGGCAGAAGAGCGTAGGATCCGACCCCCTGGCCGGTCAAGCGCGCGCGGCGGCCCGGC
>CALKYL010000298.1 GCA_938003515.1 uncultured bacterium | reverse complement strand
TCCCTCCTGTGCTGCGCGACCCATGCGCGTCTGCCCGAGCACCGCGCATGCGGGCGCGCCACGGCCGGTCGCCGCGGTCGTCGCGCACCCACGTTGCGGTGTCGCGGATCGTCTCTGCGATCGGCCGGAACGTCAGCCCCGCGGCCTGCGCCCGCGCGTTCGCGACCGGCGCGTTCTTGTCCGCCGGCGTCCAGCACGGCATGTCGCCCCACGACGTCACGCCCTCGGCAGTCAGGAACGCGTCGTCCACCCACGTGAACGAACAGCGGTGGTTGACCGCGCCCTTGCCCGTGTGCAGGAACTCCTCGACCGAGATCCGGCCGTCGAAACCGACCGCGTTGAAGGGACCCGTCGTGCCCGTCTCGATCAGCTGCACGATCCACGCGCCGAGGTCGCGCACGTCGACGAACTGCAGGCCGGCGTCGGGGTCGCCGGGCGCGAGGCACGGCCCGCCGCGCAGAAACCGGGCCGGCCAGTAGGAGAAGCGGTCGCTGCCGTCGCCGGGCCCGACGATGTAGCCGGGCCGGACCAGCGTCGCGCCATCGGGGAACGCCGCCGTGACCGCGTCCTCGCCGTAGCGCTTGAGCGCGCCGTAGCGCTCGAAGTTCTGGCCGAGCGACCAAGCGTACTTGTCGTCGCACGTGGCGCGCGGGCTGTCCTCGTCGATCGGCGTCGCGTCGACCTCCATCGAGCGGTAGACCGAGAGGGAGCTGACGAACACGTACTGGCCGACGTGGCCCCGTAGCAGGGCGCAGGTGTCCTCGACCTCGCCGGTGAAGTACGCGCTGGTGTCGACGACCGCGTCCCAGTCGCGATCGCGCAAGGCGGCGAGGTCCTGCGCCGGATCGTCGCTGTCCGGGCGGGGCCGGCGCCGCTGGCCCCGCAGCGCCTCGACGCCCGGGAACAGGTCCGGGTTGGTGCGGCCGCGGTGGAACAGCGTGAACGTGTGGCCCCGCTCGAGGCCGTGGCGCACGATCGCCGGCCCGAGCCAGCCGGTGCCACCGAGCATCAGGATGCGCCGCTTGCGCCGCGGGCGCGCCGGGGCGGCGGCGCTCGCCGGACGGGACAGCGCGGAGACGGCGGCGGCGGATCCGGCGAGGAACGAACGGCGATCGAGCAGCGGCGGCATGACGTGCATACGTCGGCGCCGCGGCGGCGGAGAGCGACGGCGCCGGATCGCCCGGATCCGGGTCGCCAGCATCTGGATCGTCCGGATCCGGCTCGCCCCATCTGGACACGTCCGGATCGTGCCGGGCGCCGCGCGCCGCATCGTCCTGGGCATTGCACGCCGAGTCCGTAGAATCCCGCGCCCGCCATGACCGCGCCGAAGTACCACCTGACCAGCTACGGCTGCCAGATGAACAAGCTCGACAGCGAGCTCGTCGAGTCGAAGCTGCGCCAGCGCGGCTACGAGGCCGCGGCGGGCGAAGCCCAGGCGGACGTCGTCCTGATCAACACGTGCTCGGTGCGGCAGCACGCCGAGGACCGGGTCTGGTCCAAGCTCGGCAAGCTGCGGCAGCGCAAGCGGCAGGAGCCGGGGCTCGTCGTCGGCGTGCTCGGCTGCATGGCCCAGGAGCACAAGCGCTACCTGCTCGCGCGCATGCCCCACGTCGACCTCGTGGTCGGGCCGTCGGCCTTCGGCGACATCGACGACACGGTCGACGCCGCGCGCCGCCGCAACGCCGCGCTGCAGCAGGCCGCGGCGCCGGCGCGCCACAAGCGCGACGTCGCCGGCGCCGGCGTGCTGCGCGTCGACCAGGGCGCGAGCGGCGACGGGATCCGGCGCGACGTGCGCGTGCGCCCGCACCGGTCGCAGGCCTACCTCTCGATCATGCGCGGCTGCAACATGCCGTGCAGCTACTGCATCGTCCCGACGACGCGCGGGGACGAGGTGTCCCGACCGATCGCCGACCTCGTCGACGAGGCGCAGCGCCTGTGCGACGACGGGGTCACCGAGATCACCTTGCTCGGCCAGACGGTCAACGCCTACGGCCGCGACCTCAAGGGCCAGGACGCGACGCTCGCGCGGCTCCTGCGCGCGCTGCACGACATCCCGTCCCTGCGACGCCTCGCGTTCATCACCTCGCACCCCAACTTCCTCGGTCCGGACCTGATCGACGCGATCGCGGAGCTGCCGAAGCTCGCGCGCTACCTGCACCTGCCGGCGCAGTCCGGCAGCAACGCGGTGCTCAAGGCGATGCGCCGCGGCTACACCGTGGAGCGCTACCTGCGGCGCGTCGAGCAGCTGTGGGCGAAGGCGCCCGACGTCGAGCTGCACAGCGACTTCATCGTCGGCTACCCGGGCGAGACGGCGGCGGACTTCGACGCCACCGCCGCGTTCGTGCGGCGGGTCGCGTTCGCGCAGAGCTACGTGTTCAAGTACTCGCCGCGGCCCGGCACCCGCTCGGCCGAGCTGTACGACGACGTGCCGGACGCCGAGAAGGAGCGACGCAACCGCGATCTGCTCGCCGTGCAGGAGGAGCTGTCGGCGGCGAAGAACCGCGCGCTCGTCGGCCGCACCGTCGAGGTCCTGGTCGAGGGCGACAGCAAGGTCGCCGGCCGCCTCAGCGGCCGCACCGACCAGCACCGGCTGGTGCACTTCGCGAGCGACGACCGCGAGCTGATCGGCCAGTACGTGCCGGTGCGCGTGACCACGGCGCTGGCGCACTCGTGCGTCGGCGACCTGCTCGCCCACGACGCCGCCGAGGCGTCCGCGTCCGATCCGGTCGAGGCCGGCCGGCCGTGAGCAGCGACGAGCAGCTGATGCGCGACGCGCTTCGGCTCGCGGAGCGGGGCCGGTTCGAGGTCGAGCCGAACCCGCCGGTCGGGTGCCTGTTGCTGCAGGACGGCGAGGTCGTCGGCCGCGGCTGGCACGAGTTCTTCGGCGGCCGCCACGCCGAGGCGATGGCGCTCGAGGAGGCGCGGGCCGCGGGCCGCCGGCCCGACACCGCGGTCGTCACCCTCGAGCCGTGCTCGACCGAGAAGGGCGTCGACGGCAAGAAGACCGCGCCGTGCGCGCAGGCGCTGCTCGAGGCCGGGATCCGGCGCGTCGTCGTCGGCGCGGTCGACCCGGATCCGCGCCACCGGCGGCAGGGCATCGCGCTGCTCGAGGACGCCGGCGTCGACGTGCTCGACGGCGTGCTCGCGTCGCGCTGCGACGAGCTGTACGCGACGTTCCGCCAGGGCCTGAAGCTCGACCGGCCGTGGATGCTGTGCAAGTGGGCGATGACCCTCGACGGCAAGACCGCCGCACCGACCGGCGAGGCGCGCTGGATCAGCGGCCCCGAGGCCCGTCGCAGGACGCACGAGCTGCGCGCGCGCTGCGACGGCGTGATGGTCGGCTTCCGCACGGCGCAGATCGACGATCCCGAGCTGACGGTGCGCCACGTCGAAGGCAAGCAGCCGGTGCGCATCGTCATCGACCCGCTGGCCGAGATCGACGACGACAGCAACCTCGTGCGCACGGCGCGCGAGGCGCCGACGTGGCTGCTCGCGAGCGAGGACGTCGACCCCCGGCGCACCGGCCACCTGCAGGACCTGGGCGTGGTCGTCCTGCACCTGCCGACCGCCGAGGGCCCGCGGCGGCTGCACCTGCGGCGCGCGTTCCAGGAGCTGCGTCGCCGCGGCCTGCGGCGCGTGCTCGTCGAGGGCGGCGGCGGACTCGTCGCGCAGATGTTCGCGTGGAACTGCGTCGACCAGGTGCTGGCGTTCGTCGCGCCGAAGATCATCGGCGGCAGCCAGTCGCCGACGCCGGTCGCGGGGGAGGGGCGGCCGTGGATGGCCGAGGCGTGGCAGCTGCGCTCGGTGCAGTGGGAGCCGTGCGGCGACGACCTCGCGATCCGGGGCTTCGTCTAGCCGGGACCTCCACCGCCCTTCGCGACCGCCGGCTGCCGGCGCGACGCTAGGGACCGTCGGCGATCTGCTGCAGCGTCTGGTCGAGCCGGCGTTCCACGTAGCTCTGGACCGAAGCGACCTGCAGCGCGACGTCGGCGCTGGCGTCGGTGTCGAAGCACAGGCCGAGGCGGAGCGCCTCGCCGCACCACGAGCGGTGCCGGATCACAGCCTGCAGCGTGAAGGTGCGGTCGACGCCCGGCAGCTCGAAACGCACCACGACGTCGTCGACGCGCCGGAGGTGGCACTGCGCCGCGAGGTCGACGGCGACCGAGGCGCCGCCGGCCGACAGATCGAGCAGCACGCCCTCGAGGTCGAAGGCGCCGTCGGCGCCGCGCAGCGCGATCGCGACCGGCCGCGCGGGGTCCATCGGCAGCCGCGGATCGCGGCGCAGGTTGAACACGGCCGCGAGCGGCTTCGGCAGGCCGGCGACGAGCCCCATCCAGTCGAGGAAGCAGAGGCCCAGCACCAGCCAGCCGGCGTCGCGCTCGACGCGCACCACCGCGGTGGCCGCCGGCAGCGGCGCGCACAGCCCCTCGGCGCGGATCTCGACCTCGACGATGTCGCCGAGGTCGGGCGCAGGTGCCGCGCCCTGGGCGAACCCAACGCACATGCCGCCACCCGAGACGTCGACGAGCTCGACGGCGTGCGCCGCCCCGCCGCAGCGGACCACGACTTCGAGGTCCCGCCAGGACTCGGGCGTGCTCCGGTAGTGTCGTCGGTGCTGGGCGTCCACGGGTCGATGCGCGCAGCGCCGGTCGGGCCGCGCTGCCGGTCGCATCGGCCGGCCGGCCCGCCGGCATGGAACGAAAACGGCGCGGGGCGCCGCGCCCTTCGCCGCACGGCCGGCGCCATCGGCGGCCGGGCGCCGCGCGGCCGGGCGGGACCTAGCGGCGTTCGCCGAGCCAGGGCAGCGTCGGCACCGGCACGCGCTCTTCGTACACCCGGGTGCGCAGCGCGTTGCGCGCGAGCGCGTCGTCGGCGCGCAGCGCGCGGAACGAGAAGTGCACGTGGCCCGGCATCGCGCCGTCGGCGGCGCGCACCAGCTCGATCTGCTGCGCGAGCTCGTCGGGCCGCGCCGGCGCCTCGGCCGCGAGGCAGCGGCCGGTCAGCAGGCCGAACCAGATCGCGCGGCCCCGCGGGTTGACGGAGTGCCAGTAGGCGAGCAGCTTCGGGAAGCTCTGCGCCTGCTGGTCGATCGGCCAGTAGAGCTGCGGCGCGAGGTAGTCGAGCCATCCCTCGGCGAGCCACTTCGGCACGTCGGCGTAGAGCTCGGCGTACTGGTCGACGCCGGCCCGGATGCCGGGCGGCACGCCCGGCCGCGCGATGCCGAACGGGCTGATGCCGACCATGACCCACGGCTTCTCCGCGTGCACCAGCTCGTACATGCGCTGCACGAAGCGGTCGATGTTCTGACGGCGCCAGTCGTCGCGCGCGAGGCTCCCGCCGCCCCGGCGATACGCCCCGTAGCTGCGGTCGTCCGGGAACGGCCGTTTGTCCTCGGGGTAGGGGTAGAAGTAGTCGTCGATGTGCACGCCGTCGACGTCGTAGCGGCGCACGACGTCCTGGATCACCGCGAGCGACCACTTCGCCGCGATCGGATCGCCGGGGTCCATCCAGCGATACGGACCGTAGTCGACGCACAGCTGCGGCGCCCTCCGGGTCACGTGGCTCGCGTGCGGTTCGCCCTTCGCCGCGGGATGCCAGCACCGGAACGGGTTGAACCACGCGTGCAGCTGCAGGCCTTCGGCGTGGCAGCGCTCGATGACGTGCGCGAGCGGGTCGAAGCCCGAATCGGGCGCCCTGCCCTGTTCGCCGGTCAGCCACTCGGACCACGGCTCGAGCGGCGACGGGTAGAGCGCGTCGGCCGCCGGCCGCACCTGGAACACGAGCGCGTTGAGCTTGAGCTCCACCGCGCGCGCGACGATGTCGTCGAGCTCGCGCCGCAGCTCGGGCGAGGACAGGCCGGGCCGCGACGGGAAGTCGATGTTGTCGACGGTCGCGACCCACGCGCCGCGGAACTCGGCCGCCGGTCCGGCCGTCGGTGCCGCCGCCGGTCCGGCCGCCGGTGCCGCCGCCGGTCCGG
>CALKYL010000297.1 GCA_938003515.1 uncultured bacterium | reverse complement strand
CTCGTGGTCGGCCGCGCCGATGAGACCGCGGTCGTGACGATCAACGGCGAAGACGTCCCCGCCGGTCCCGACGGCGAGGTGTCCCTCGAGCCGTGGCTCTCGGAGTCGCGCGCCGTGCGCGTCGAGGTCGCGCTGCGCAACGAGGCCGGCCGGTCGCGGCCGTTCCGCTTCTTCGCGTGGCTCGACACGACCCCGCCCGAGGCGGCCTTCCGCCCGCCGACGTCTCCCGTGCGGGCCGGCGAGCCCTTCGTGCTGCGCGGCACGTGGAGCGACGACGGCGGACTCGACGCCGCGCGCTGCGCGGTCGGAGACCTGCCGGTCGAGCTCAGTCCCCGCGGCGTCGCGAAGCGCGGCACCTGGCGGGTGGCGCACCCCGGGCTCTCGGAGAGCGCCGAGCTGCAGCTGGTCGTCACCGACCGGACCGGCAACCGCACCACGGTGCCGCTGCGCGTCGACGTGCAGCGGTAGCGCCGGCGCGCGGGATCAGAGCGAGCGCACGACGTCGAGGAACGCGTCGATCTCCGCGTCGCCGGTCGCCGGCCCCGGGCTGATGCGCACCGTGCCGCCTTTGTCGGTGCCGAGCCGGCCGTGCACCCACGGCGCGCAGTGGAAGCCCGTGCGCGCGTGCACGCCGGCCCCGGCCAGCACCGAGCCGAGCTCGAGCGGGTCGTACTGCGCGTGCACGAAGCTCGCGACCGGCACGCGCGCGCCGGCGCCGGGCGGCAAGAGCCGCACCCCCGGCAGCGACGCGAGCCCCGCCGTCAGCCGGTCGAGGGCCGCCAGTCCCTGCGCGAGCAGCGCGGCCGGGTCTTGCGCCGCGACCCACGCGAGCGCCGCGCCCAGCCCGAAGATCGCGGGCGTGTTCGGCGTGCCGGCTTCGAAGGCCTGCGGCCACTCGACCGGGTGCCGCTCGAGCGCGCGGCTGCTGCCCGTGCCGCCCTGCTTCTGCGGCGGCAGCAGGCGAGGGTCGCGCGCGGCGACGAAGCCAATGCCCGGCGGCCCGTGCAGCGCCTTGTGGCCGCTGGCGACGACGACGTCGGCGCCGACGTCCAGCGGCACGAGACCGGCCGTCTGGCTGGCGTCGAGCACGGTCGTCACGCCGCGGGCCCGCGCGAGCGCGCACACCGCGCGCGCGTCGAAGCACGCGCCGGTGACGTTGCTCGCGTGCGTGAAGACGAGCACGTCCGCGGGCGCGTGCCCGGCGGCGTCGAGCAGCGCCGCCTCGGCCTCCGCCGGCGCGACCTCGTCGTCGGCGCGCGCGATCGACAGGTCGCGTTCGTCGGCGAGCGCGAGCAGCGGCCGCACGACCGAGCTGTGCTCGAAGCTGGTGGTCACGACGCGCATGCCCCGCCGCAGCACGGCGCGCAGCGCGAGGTTGAGCCCCTCGGTCGCCCCGGACACGAACGCGACGTGCGCCGGCTCGACGCCGAGCGTCGCCGCGACCGCCCGCCGCGCGCCCTCTACCGTCTCGGCGGCCAGCCGCGTGCGGGGCCCGTCGCCGCGGTCGGCGCCGACGCCGACCTCGGTGAACCACCGCTGCATCGCCGCGAGCACCTCCGGAGGCTTCGGGAAGCTCGTCGCGGCGTGGTCGAGGTAGATCATGCGAAGCCGAGCCAGCGATCGTAGAGCGCGCGCGCCCGCAGCGGGTCGTGCACGCCGAACAACAGCGCCCGGCCCCCGGGAAACACCGTGAAACGGCAGCCGTCGGCGGCGAAGCGCAGCAGGTGCCGCGTTCGCACGAGCCCGTCGACCGCCGCGCTGCGGAGCGTCGCCTCGAGCGCGTCGAGGTCGACGGTCGCGCCGGCGGGCGCTTCGACCTGCACGGCGTCGCGGCCGCACCGGGGGACGGTCGCCGGCGTCCTGGCGCTCAGCGCCGGATACTCGCCGCGCGCGCAGGCGGCGCAGTCGGCGGCCGGTCCTTCGGCCACCGGCAGCACCGCGTAGCTGCCGCGCCAGACGTCGCACGTGTAGACGCCGCGCGTCGGCTCACACCCGACGAGCAGCTTCAGGGCCTCGGCGACCTGGAACGCGCTGACGGCGGCGATCGCCGGCGCGAGGATGCCGGCCGTCTCGCAGCTGCCGACGTCGGCCTGCGCCGGCGGCTCGGGCCACAGGCACCTGAGGCACGGCCCGCCGGGACGGACGACCATCGCCGCGCCCTCGGTGCCGACCGCGCCGCCGTAGATCCACGGAATACCCTGCTGGCGGCACCAGTCGTTGAGCAGGTAGCGCGTCGGGAAGTTGTCGGTGCCGTCGAGCACGACGTCCGGCCGCGGGTCCAGGGCGCGCAGGAAGTCGAGGTTGCAGTCGGCGACGTGGGCGCGCACGTCGACGTCGCCGTTCGCCGCGCGCAGCCGCTCGCGCGCCGCGATGGCCTTCGGCAGGCCGGCGGCCGCGTCGGCCTCCGCGAACAGGACCTGCCGCTGCAGGTTGCTCCATTCGACCACGTCGCGGTCGACGAGCAGCACGCGCCCGACGCCGGCGCGCACGAGGGCATCGGCGGCGTGGGTGCCGAGCGCGCCGCAGCCGACGACCAGCACCGAGGCGCGCCGCAGCCGGGCCTGTCCGGCGTCGCCGACGGCCGCGACGCGGACCTGTCGGCTGTAGCGGTCGGGCGACGCGCCGCCGGCGCTCAAGCCTTCTTGAAGTAGTCCGCGTTGAGTTGCGTGAACTTCTTCCACTCGTCCGGCAGATCCTCCTCGGCGAAGATCGCCGTCACCGGGCACGCGTCGACGCAGAGCGTGCAGTCGATGCAGTCGTCGGGGTTGATGAAGAGCTGCGGGTCGTCGTCCTTGCCGTGGATGCAGTCCACGGGGCAGACGTCGACGCAGGCCTTGTCCTTGACGCTGATGCAGGGTTCGGCGATGACGTGGGTCATGTCGGGCAGTGCGGGGGTCGGTGACGAACGTGCGGAAAGAGCTTAGCCGCGGCACGGTCGGCCCGCCACCGCCCCGTTCCAGGTCTGTCTCGACGCCCCGTCGCCGGCGGCGCGCCTGCCGGCGAACTCGGGGCTTCGGGCGAGAAGCCCGTGTCGGAGGAGGCGGTGGGAGAGCGGCCCCCGTTCCTGGTCTCTCGCATCGCCCCTGTCGCCGGCGGCGCGCCTGCCGGCGCACTCGGGGCTTCGGGCGAGAAGCCCGTGTCGGAGCGTCGAACGCGTGGAACGTGGTGCGAGAGCAGGGACTCGAACCCTGAAGAGCTCATCGCTCGCGGGCACCTAAAACCCGTGCGTCTGCCAATTCCGCCACTCTCGCGTGCGCGGTCCGCCGAACACGGCAACCCGTGCCACGCTACCGGCCTGCGGCGGCGCCGCCAAGCTCACTTTGAAACGCGCGCGCCGTCTCGTTTCAGCGCACTCCGGCGGCCGCCGATCAGCGAGCCGGCACGACGAGTTTCCGCGTAGGGGACGCGTGCCAGGGCAACCGATGACCGACAGCCATAGTTCTTCTCCTCGCCTGCGGCGCGTGTGCGCCGGGGCGCTGCTCCTGCTCACGGCGTGTGGTGCCGGCGGCGGCGACACGGGCGACACCGGGGGCAACCCCGGCAACGGCGGCGGACCGAACGGACCCGGCGGCGCCGGCAACCCGCTCGACATCCAGCTGGAGTTCTCGGTCGTCAACGGTGCGTCCGAGACGCGCGCCGAGACGGTCTGCGCGTCGGTGCCGTTCCCGGAGGGCGGCTACCAGCCCGGCGACCTCGCCAACATGGTCGTCAGCGGCCATCAGACGGCGTGGCTGCCGCTGCAGCACTGGGCGGACGGACGGGTGAAGATCGCGCAGGCGCAGTTCACCGACACGTTCGCTCCTGGCGAGACGAAGAGCTACGTCGTCGCGCGCGACGAGCCCTCGCTGACCGGTACCTTCGAGCGCAACAGCTGGGTCGAGCAGTTCGCGCCGGGCCTCGAGTTCGGGGCCGAGGTGCGCGACACGTTCCAGGTCGCCTACCGCAGCTTCGCGACCGGCAGCGGCGAGCTGCTGCAGACGTCGCCGCTCGTCGAGACGCGGCGCTTCCGCACCTACCACCAGCCGGTGGGGGCGCCGGGCATCGGCCGGGACTATCTGACGTCGACGTTCTACGTCACCGAGTACCGGGACATGCCGTTCGTCGTCGTCGACTGGATCCTCGGCAACGACTACCTCGGCGCCGACACGGTGCCGCCGGGCAACACGGACCCGAACCTGCGCGCGCTCGGCACCGTCGACGTGCGCGCGGCGCACTTCCTGTGCAAGGGCGCGACCGCCGTGCAGCCGTATCGTGCGACGCACGAGCAGATCGAGCCCGAGACCTCGATGGGCGGCGGCTACGCGGGGTTCCGCGTGATGCAGGACACCTACCTGACCGACGCGCAGACGCGGCGTTACCGCTTCCTGCTGCGGTTCGAGCCGCCGGGCGCGTCCCAGCCCGATCTGCAGCGCTGGCGCGACACGGCGAACGCGATGCTCACGCGGCCGCTCTATCCGCTGGCCACGCAGGAGACCTGGGAACAGACGCGCGCGGCCGGGCTGGTCGGCGGGCCGATCCCCGGACCCGTCGACGCGTTCCAGCGCGCGCAGGCCGAGTTCGACAGCTGGCGCAACTCGAACTGGTTCGGCACGTGGGGCAGCCGCGGCGACGCGCTGGTGACGGCGACGACCGGCACGCCGCGGAACCACCCGCTGAGTCCGGAGTTCGCGCACGCGATCCAGGGTCAGCACCACGCGCTGCTGCAGAAGCTGGAGCAGATGGCGTGGGCGCAGGCGATGCGGCCCTACCACCTGTGGAACCTGCAGGTCGGCGCCGAGCAGCAGATCCTGCTGTGGGACGGCGTGCCGATGCTCGCCGTGCCCGGCGAACACCTCGGTCGCAAGAAGCTGCGCGACAACGACCCGTACCCGCAGTACCGGACGCTGCAGGTCGGCCAGCCCGCGGCGCACGGCTGGCAGCACTACGACCACGAGCACTGGACCACCGACCTGCTGTTCGACTACTGGACCATCAGCGGCGACGCGTGGGCGCGGGAGGAGCTGCGGCAGCTCGGCCAGAGCCTGAAGGGCACGATGCGGCTGGTGTACTACTACACCGCGTCGGTGCAGGCGGCCCGCGCGGAGGGCTGGTGCATGCAGGGCTTCGCGCAGGTCTACCAGGCGACGCGCGACGAGTCGATCAAGGCCTACGCGATGCGGCGCGTCGACGAGATCGTCGAGGTGCAGCGGCACAAGAACCATCCGAGCCGCGCGATGGTCTACCACGACAACTATCCGAACACGCAGTATCCGCTGAACCACCAGTTCTTCATGCCGTGGCACCACGGCGCGGTGCTGTACGGGTTCCTCGGCGCCTACCGCGCGTTCGGCTCGCCGCCGCAGCTGCTGGCGATCGCGGAGGACGTCGTCGACACCGTCGAGTATTCGTGGGTCAGCAACATCACGCACCCCTACTTCGGGTTCGTGCCGCAGGGCCTGCGCTACTACGTCCCGGCGACGCACAACACGGTGCCGGTGCCGGCCGACTACTGGGACAGCCTGCCGGTCGGTCCGCACCTCGGCGACTCGCCGCTCGGCGGGGCGCACACGTTCCTGATCGGGGGGCTGCACATCCTCGCCGACGAGACGTCGGATCCGAGCGTGCGCAGCCGGGCGCTGACGTACGGCGGCATCCTGCGCGGCGCGCTGTCGGACTCGAGCCGCTGGAACAAGTGGTACTACTGCCTGCCGACGACGTACGCGCCGTAGCCGGTCGCCCCGCGCGGGCCCGTCAGGCGGGCGGCGGCCACGGCACCGCGCGCCCGCAGCTGCAGGGGTGTTCGCCGGCCGGCACGGCGCCGGCCACCGCCGTCGCGACGACCGCGCCGCAGCGGCAGACGAGGCCGGCGAGCCGCGCCGGGTTGCCGTATACGAGCGCGTGCGCCGGGACCGACCGGGTGACCACGCTGCCCATGCCGACCATGCAGAACGGCCCGAGCTCGACGCCGGGGCCGATCGTGCAGTTGGCGCCGATCGTCGCGCCCCGGCGCACGACGGTGCGGCGGGTCTCGGGGCCGGGCGCGCTCGGACGCCGCGCCGTGACTTCGGGGTCGGTCGCGCGCG
This sequence comes from uncultured bacterium, assembly GCA_938003515.1. The sequence goes on along the minus strand of CALKYL010000297.1, from coordinate 2,501 downwards.
GCGCGGGGTCGTTGGTGAACACCGTGTGCGCCGCGACCATGACGCCGTCCTCGATCTCGACGCCGGCGCAGACGTAGACGCAGGCGTTGAGCTTGCACAGGTCGCCGATGCGGACGTCGTACGCGACGTAGGTCTTCTCGCCGACGATGCAGGCGGCGCCGATGACCGCGCCGGCGCGAACGTGCACGGCGTCCCAGACGGCCGTGCCGGGGCCGATCGACGCGCCGGGCTCGACGATCGCGGTCGGGTGCACGCGCGGCGCGGTCACGGGACCTCGATCCAGCGCTCCTCGCGCGCGGAGCGGTAGGCGCGGTCGATGACGACCACCGACGCGAGCGCGTCGGTGTCGTCGATCAGCGGGGCGGCGTCGCCGCGCGCGGCCGCGACGAAGTTCTCGAGCTGCGCGCGGAAGGCGGTGACCTTGTCGTATCCCTGCCCGAACGGGTGCCAGGGCCCGTCGAGCGCCTTGTAGCGCGAGCCGCGCCAGCCGACCTCGAGCGTGCCGGCGGTGCCGTGCATGCGCACGTAGGCGTCGGTCTCCTTGTGCACGCTCCAGGACAGGTCGATGGAGCCGAGCGCGCCGCCGTCGCTCTGGAACAGCATGCGAGCCGTGTCCTCGACGAGCAGCTGCTGCACCGGGCGGCCGAACTGGACCTGGACGCGCGAGAGCGGGCCCAGGAGGAAGCGGGCGAGGTCGACGCTGTGGCAGCCGTTGTCGATCAGCACGCCGCCGCCGGAGACCGCGGGGTCGGCGTTCCACCGCGCCGACATGTCGACGTGCGAGCCGAAGACGTTCTCGTACAGCACCACGTCGCCACAGACGCCGCGGTCGAGCAGGCCGCGCGCCGCGGTCACGTCGGGCGTGTAGCGGAACTTGCTGCCCATCATCAGCCGCCGCCTCGCGCCGCGCGCCGCGTCGAGCATGCGTTCGGCGGCGGCGACGGTCGGCGCCAGCGGCTTCTCGCACAGCACGTGCGCGCCGCGCTGCAGCAGCGTGATGCTCAGCGCTTCGTGGGTGTTCGGCGGCGTCAGCACCAGCGCGAGCTCGACGTCGGGCAGCTCGCCGAGATCGCCGTAGCGCGCGATGGCGGGGTCGCCGCCCGCGAGGCGTTCGCGGGCGGCCGGGTCCGGGTCGACGACGGCGGTCAGCCGGACGGCGTGCACGCGCGAGAGCGCGTCGCGGTAGGCGTGGGCGATCGCGCCGCAGCCGATCAGCGCGCAGCGCAGCTCAGCCACGCCGCAGCGCCTCGTGCGCGGCGCGGATCGCGCCGGTGACCCGGCGCACGTGGTCCGCGAGGTAGCGCTCGTTGATCGGCAGCACGACGACCTGATCCAGTCCCTGCACGGCACCAGGATAGTCGGCGCGGTCGAAGAGAGGGCCGTCCGTGGCGCCGCGCGGGTTCCGCGAGAGCGGCAGCGCCAGCACGGGCGAGCGGCGCCACTCGCGGAAGACCCGGCACTCGAACGCCGGCTTCTGCACGTAGCGCGGCACGCACGCGATGCCCGCGTCGCGCAGCCTGGCGCCGAGGCCGACCGCGCCGCCCGGCACGACCGCCGGGTCGACGCGGAACGCGAACTTCCAGTAGGCGTGCGTGCCGTGCGGCGGGTCGTCCGGGCAGCCGAGGCCGGCGAGGTCTTCGAGGCCCTGGCGGATCCCGGCCGCGGCGCACCGGCGCCACGCGACGACGCCGTCGAGCTTCGGCAGCTGCGCGCACGCGACGGCGCCCTGCAGCTCGGTCATGCGGTAGTTGAGCGCCGGGAAGTAGTGGTCGGGCTGCGGGTCGCCGTAGCCCCACGCCTTGTTCACGAACAGGAACAGCCGGCGGGCGAGCTCGTCGTCGTCGGTGCAGACGACGCCGCCTTCGCCGGTCGTGATGTGCTTGCCCTGCTGCAGCGAGAAGGCGGCGATACGCCCGAGGGTGCCGATCTTTCGGCCGCGCCAGGTCGCGCCGAACGCCTGCGCCGCGTCCTCGATCACCGGCAGACCGCGCCGCTCGGCGAGCGCGAGCAGGTCGTCGAGCTCGCACGGACGGCCGAACAGGTGGGTGACGACGATGGCGCGCGTGCGCTCGGTGATCTGCGCCGCGACGGTCTCTGCGGTGACGTTGAGCGTGCGCGGGTCGACGTCGGCGAACACCGGCACCGCGCCCTCGTAGGCGATCGGGGTCAGCGCGCCCATGTCGGTGATCGGGGTCGTGATCACCTCGTCTCCGGCCTCGAGGCCGAGCGCGGCGATCGCGCAGTGCACGGCGGCCGAGCCGCTGGCGCAGGCGATCGCGTGGCGGCAGCCGAGCCACGCGGCGAACCCGCGCTCGAAGCGCTGCACGTAGGTGCCGCGGGTCGAGTTCAGCGTGCCGCGGTGCAGCACGTCGTCGACGAGCAGCCGCTCGGCCTCGCCGAACGTGCGGCCGGTGGCGTCCGCGTCGGTCGGCAGCCCCGCGGGCGCGGGCGGCGGCTCGCGCCAGGCGGTCGCCCTCCCGCTGGTCGTCGACGAGCGCGTC